>NZ_PQMX01000028.1:0-80140 GCF_004368385.1 Burkholderia sp. B10
CACCCGTTCCACCCCGCTCCACCCCGTTTCAACCCGCATGCGGCGCGCGCTCCCCGGCGTGCGCCGCGTGCCGCTGCGCGCCGCGCATCCGTTTCACCGAACCCATAACGAACCAGGAGACACCGTCAATGAAGTCATGCGTTCAACGTTTCGCCCGCACCGCCCGCGTGAGCGTGCCGGCCCTCGCGGTCGGCGTCGCGGCCGGCGCCGTGCACGCGCAGTCGTCGGTCACGCTGTACGGGATCATGGACGCCGGCATCGAATACGCGAATCACGCGGCGCCGGACGGCGGCGATTCGTTCAAGCTCAAGTCGGGCAACAAGAACACGTCGCGCTGGGGCCTGCGCGGCGTCGAGGATCTCGGCGGCGGGCTGAAGGCCGTGTTCCGCCTCGAAAGCGGGATCGACCTCGCGAACGGCGCGTCGGACGACGGCCCCGACGCGATCTTCGCGCGCCGCGCGACCGTCGGCCTGAAAGGCAAATGGGGCGAGGTATCGCTCGGGCGCAACTTCACCGTCACCTACGACTACATGCTGCCGTTCGACCCGATGGGCTACGCGCAGAACTACTCGTGGGCGACGTCGTCGATGGCGACGGGCGCGCGCAAGGACGGGCTGTTCACGCGCGCGTCGAACGCCGTGCGCTACGACGGCGAGTTCGGCGGCTTCCGGTTCGGCGCGCTGTACGGCTTCGGCAACGTGCCGGGCAGCGTGAAGACCAGTTCGAAGTACGACTTCGCGCTCGGCTACGAGGCCGGCCCGTTCGCGGCGGTCGTCACGTTCGACCGGCAGAACGGCGCGGCCGACAGCGTCGCGCCCACCGATACCATCAACTACGTTCAGGGCATACACGCGGGCGTCAGCTACGACTTCGGCAGCCTGAAAACGATGGCCGGCTATCGCAACTACCGCCGCACCTACCATACGCGCGCCGCGAACCAGTTGAGCGACATGATGTGGGTCGGCGGCACGTACCAGTTCACGCCGACGTTCTCGATGATCGCCGCCGTCTATCACCAGAACATCAAGGGCGGCAGCGACGCCGATCCGACGCTGGTGTCGGTGCGCGCGAACTACGCGCTGTCGAAGCGCACGGTGCTGTATGCGGCCGGCGCGTTCGCGATCGCGCAGCATGGCGAGAAGGTCGGCGTGTCGCGCGATGTCGCCGGATACGGGACGACGCAGGTCGGCGTGACGGCGGGGATTCAGCAGCGCTTCTGACGCGGATCCGGCCCGCGGCGCGGCGCGAAGGCGAGACGCGCCGCGGGCGCCGGCGTCGATGCCGGTGCCGGTGCGAGCACTCGACGGCCGGGGCGCGTTCGATGCACGCTGTGCCCCCGCTTTATCGATCGCGCATCACGAACACCGTGCGCGTCCGGCTGTCCGTATCGGCCCAATGCTCGCCGACCGCGGCAAGCGGCACGGTGCGCGTGTCGATCGACAGCGCCGCCGGCGCGGCCGCGTCGAACACGCCGCGGATCGCCGCGAGCAGACGCGGCATCGGCACGCTGCCGAGGCCGCTGCCCATCAGCTCGATCGCCGTCGCGCGCAGCACGGCGCCCGGCAGCGAGACGTCGGCGCCGCCGATCGAGCCGATCTGCACGAAACGCAGCCGGCGCCCTTCGTCCGTCGCATTCGCCGCGGCGACGAGCGCCGCGCGGGCGCTGCCGCCCCACAGATAGTCGAGCACGACGTCCACGCCGGCGCGAAAATGCGGCTCCAGCGCGCGCACCAGCTCGGCGTCGTCCTGCCGCAGCGACACGACCGCATCCGCGCCGGCGTCCAGCAGCGCATCGAGCGCAGCCGGATCGCGCCCGGTCGCGATCACCTTCGCGGCGCCCAGATACTTCGCGATCCGCACGGCGAGCCGGCCCGAGGTGCCGGTCGCGCCGTTCACGAGCACCGTCTCGCCGGCGGCAAGCCGCGCGCGTTCGGTCAGCGCGGCCCACGACGACATGCCGGGGATCGCGAGCGCCGCCGCCGAGACGTCGTCGAGATCGTCCGGCAGCGGCACCCAGCGGTCGTCGGGCACGATCGTGCGTTCGGCCATCGCGCCGAACGGAGCGGGCGCGCCGAAGAAGTACACGCGCCGGCCGTCGTCCGTGCGTCCGACGCCATCGACGCCGACGACGAACGGATAGCGACCGCTCGACGAATAATGCGTGCCCGCCGCCCGCCCCTGCGCGAGGCGGCTCAGCGCAGATGCCGCCACGTCCACCAGCCGATGGCCGGGCAGCGCGCGCGGCGCGTCGAACTCCATATACACCGGACGCTCGCCGGCGCCCGTGACGACTGCAGCTTTCATGTTCACTCCTTGAATCGGGATGGCGGCCAAGGTGGCGCGCCGGTCATCGGGCGGCGAGCCACGCGCGCAGCGCGGCGTCGCGCACCTCCAGCACGTCGAACAGGCCGAGCGCGCGCAACGCCGGCAACGCGGCGATCGTGTCCGCTTCCGCACGCGCGCGCTCGGCCGGCTCCGCATGCGGGTCGGCCAGCACGCGCGCATTGATCAGAAACGCCGCGACCGTGCCCTTGCGGATCGTCGTTCCGCACGCGTCGATCTGGTCGGCATGGTCGGGAAGGACCTGTTCGGCTCGCATCGTGCAGCACTCCCTTGGGTTGTCGATGCGCCCAATGTACGCGTGCAGCGCCGGCCAATCTCCGGTATAAAAGCCATTCGATACTGAAATCCGGCCATGCCCGATCCCTTGCTTCCTGCTCATCTGATCGCGTCCGACGACGGCCCGTTCGTCGCCGCCGCGCTGCTCACGCAGCGCGACCCGCGCGTGACGCCATCGCATGCGCACTCGCGCGGCCAGCTCGTCGGCACGCTGAGCGGGCTGGTGTCGATCGGCCTCGACGATCAGCAATGGGTCGTCCCCGCGATCCATGCGGTGTGGATTCCGCCGCACTTCCGGCATTCGCTGCACTCGTTCGGTCCGATCGCCGGCTGGTCGGCGTTCATCGCGCCCGCGCGGTGCGCGTCGCTGCCCGCCGCGCCGCGCGCGATCCGCACCACGCCGCTGTTGCGCGAGGCCGTGCAGCGTGCGGCGAGCTGGGACGGCGCGGCGCTCGACGCGGCGCAGACGCGCATCGCCGACGTGATCCTCGACGAGATCGCCGCGGCGCCGGCGGAATCGCTCGGCCTGATCCGGCCGCAGGAGCCGCGGCTCGCGCGCATTACCGACGCGCTGGCCGCCAATCTCGCGGACAACAGGCGCCTCGAGGAATGGGCCGAATGGGCCGGCATCGGCGCGCGGACGATGAGCCGCCGCTTCGTGGCCGAAACGGGGCTCACGTTCGCGCAATGGCGTCAGCAGGCGCGGCTGCTGCGCGCGCTCGAGAAAATCGCCGACGGCGCGCCGGTGACGACGATCGCGCTCGATCTCGGGTACGACAACGTGAGCGCCTTCATCGACATGTTCCGCCGCGCGACCGGCACGACGCCGGGAAAATATCCGGTCGCGGGCAGCGCAGTGCGCGGGGCGGCATAGCGGGCGGGCGAGGCGGGCGCGATCCGGCGCGGGTTCCCGAATGCCGGCACGCGGCGGCTCGACGCTTCATCGCCCCACCGCGCCACCGCCCGCGTCGTCAATACGTTGCGTCGCCGTTCGTCGAAGCGTCGCCGCCCGTGTTCCTGAACTGCGCGGCCAGCCGTTCCGCGCTGCGCGCGAGCAGCGTCGTATCGACGCCCACCGCGACGAACGACGCGCCCGCGCGCAGATAGCGCCGCGCAGCCGCCGCATCGGCGCTGAGAATGCCCGGCGCTTTGCCGGCACGCTTGATCGCCGCGAGCGCGCCGTCGATCGCCGCCTGCACGTCCGGATGCGCGGGATTGCCCAGATGCCCGAGATCGGCGGCCAGATCGGCCGGGCCGATGAATACGCCGTCGACGCCGTCCACCCGCGCGATCGCGTCGATCGCATCGAGCCCGGCGCGCGTCTCGACCTGCACCAGCACCGCCATCGCGTCGTTCGCCCGCTGCAGATAGTCGCCGATCCGGTTCCAGCGCGACGCGCGGGCGAGCGCGCTGCCGACGCCGCGCATCCCGTGCGGCGGATAACGCGTCGCCGCCACCGCCGCGCGCGCTTCGTCGGCGCTCTGCACCATCGGCACGAGCAGCGTCTGCGCGCCGAGATCGAGCACCTGCTTGACGATCACCGGATCGTTCGACGGCACGCGCACGACCGGATGCGACGGATACGGCGCGATCGCCTGCAACTGCGCGAGGATCGTCGGCACCGTGTTCGGCGCATGTTCGCCGTCGATCAGCAGCCAGTCGAAACCGGCGCCCGCAACCACTTCCGCGCTGTACGGATTCGCGAGGCCGAGCCACAGCCCGATCTGCGCATCGCCGCGGGCGAGCGCGGCCTTGAAGCCATTCGACGGCATCTGCATCGCCTGCCCTCCCGTCACGCGAAGTGGCACTGGATCGTGCCGAGCGGGCCGTAATCGACGCTGAACGTGTCGCCCGGCCGCGCCGCGCAGGGCCGCGTAAACGATCCGCCGAGCACGATCTGGCCGGGCTCCAGCGCGACGTCGAAACGCGCCAGCCGGTTCGCGAGCCACGCGACGCCGTTGGCCGGATGATTCAGCACGCCGGCCGCGACGCCCGTCTCCTCGACCGCGCCGTTGCGCGACATGATCGCCGCGACCCAGCGCAGGTCGAGGTCGTGCGGCCGCACCGGCCGGCCGCCGATCACGACGCCCGCGTTCGCGGCGTTGTCGGCGATCGTGTCGAACACCTTGCGCGGCCGCTGCGTCGCGGGATCGATCGACTGGCTGCGCGCGTCGATGATCTCGAGCGCCGGCACCACGTAATCGACCGCGTCGTACACGTCGAAGATCGTGCAGCGCGGGCCGCCGAGCCGCTTGCCGAGCACGAACGCGAGCTCGACCTCGACGCGCGGCACGATGAAGCGGCCGGTCGGGATCGTGCCGCCGTCGTCGAAGAACATGTCGTCGAGCAGCGCGCCGTAATCGGGCTCGTCGATCTGCGAAGCGCTCTGCATCGCCTTCGACGTGAGGCCGATCTTGTGGCCCTTCAGCGTGCGGCCTTCGGCGAGCTTGAGCGCCACCCACGCGCGCTGGATCGCGTACGCGTCATCGATCGTGATGTCCGGATGGTCGAGCGAAATCTGGCGAATCTGCTTGCGCTCGCGCTCGGCGTCGTGCAAACGCCGCGCGAGCTGGTCGATGAGGGCGGGTTCGAGCATGGTCGGTTCGGGAGCGGGGTTCAACCGGCCCGCTGATAGCGGGCGTGGATGTTGTTTTGCTTGTACGAGCCGGTTTCGCTGAACTCGATCAGCTCCATAGACAGCGCAAGGTAGCGCGTCGCGTACAACGGCGCGAAGTGCGCGGTGATCGCTGCGAACAGCGCATCGCACGCGGCCTTTTTGGTGGCGTCGCTGCGTCCCGCGGCGATCTTCAGCGTCACGTGCACGAACGCGTCGTCGTGCCTGCCGTCGGCGACGCAGTAGTCGTGCAGCTCGATCGCGCGCGAGCGGATGCCGCCCGTCGGAAACACGCCGCCCTGCGCGATCAGCGTCGCGTTGATGGTGCGCAGCAGCGCGGGAACGTGCGCGTCGTCGCGGATGTTCGCGGTGTATTCGACGACGATGTGTGGCATGGCAATGCTCCTGATGGAAAATGCGGCGCTCAGTCGAGCGGGAAGATCGCGTTGATCTGCCCGGTGCCCGAGCTCGCGAAGTAGTCGGTGACGATCTCGACCGGCCGGTCGTAGCGGTCCCAGCCGAGCAGGCCGAGCAGCATCGCCGTGTCGTGCATGCCGCCTTCGCCGTGACAATGGACGTTGTATTCGGGCAGCATCGCGCAGAACGTGCTGAAGTCGCCCTGCTTCCACAGCTCGATCACGCGCAGATCGACCTGCCGGAAGAATTCGCGGCTGATCGTGTGGATCGATTCCTCGGGGCTGCCGTTGTCGTTGAAGCGATGCGACAGCGAACCGCTAGCGAGGAACGCGACGTTCGAATCGCTGTTGCCGATCGCTTCGAGCAGCGCCTCGCCGAAGCGCCGGCTCTCGTCGAGCGTGTGCCACATGCACCAGCCGGCGATCGACACGACCTTGAAGTGCTGGTCGGCGTTCATGTAGCGCATCGGCACGAGCGTTCCGTATTCGAGCTCGAGGCTGTCGATCTCGTGCGCGCGCGTCGCGATGCCGCGCGCGCTGGCCGTCTGCGCGATCAGGCGGCCGAGTGCCGGGTTGCCCGGATACGCGTACTGCATGTCGCGGATGAAATGCGGCAACTCGTTGCTGGTGTACGTGCCGGCGAATCGCGCGTTGCAGTTCACGTGATAGCCGGCGTTGACGAGCCAGTGCACGTCCGCCACGACGATCGTGTCGACGCCGAGCGCGCGGCAGCGCTCGCCGATCAGCCGGTGGCCGCGAATCGCCGCGTCGCGACAGCCGTGATGCCGGCCCGGCAACTCGGACAGGTACATCGACGGCACGTGCGTGACCTTCGCGGCGAGGGACAGTTTGCCCATCGTGAAGTCTCCTGTTCTGGCGCGGCGAACCGGGGCGCGCGGCGGCCGGTCACACGCCCCAGCGCGGAATGTGATGCGAGCCCATCGAGATGCAGACGTTCTTGATCTCGGCGAACACCTCGAAGCTGTACTCGCCGCCCTCGCGGCCGGTGCCCGACTCCTTCACGCCGCCGAACGGCTGGCGCAGGTCGCGCACGTTCTGGCTGTTGACGAACACCATCCCGGCCTCGATCCCGCGCGCGAGCCGATGCACCTTGCCGACGTCCTGGGTCCAGAGGTAGGACGCCAGGCCGTAGCTGGTCTCGTTGGCGAGCCGCAACCCGTCGTCCTCGTCGTCGAACGGAATCAGGCACGCGACCGGCCCGAAGATCTCCTCCTGCGCGATGCGCATCCGGTTGTCGACGTCGGCGAACACGGTCGGCCGCACGAAGTTGCCGCTGCGCAGATGGGCGGCGAGGCCCGCCGGCGCTTGCGCGCCGCCCGCGACGACGCGCGCGCCCTCCTGCTCGCCGAGGCGGATATAGCCGGTCACCTTCTCCCAGTGCTGGCGCGTGATCATCGCGCCGAGCTGCGTCGCCGGATCGGCCGGGTCGCCCACCACCAGCCGGTTCGCGCGCTGCGCGAACGCCTGCACGAAGCGGTCGTAGATCGTGCGCTGCACGAAGATGCGCGAGCCGGCCGTGCAGCGCTCGCCGTTGATCGAGAAGATCGTGAACAGCGACGCGTCGAGCGCGCGGTCGAAATCGGCATCGTCGAAGATCAGCACCGGCGACTTGCCGCCGAGCTCCATCGAATACTTCTTCAGGCCCGCGCGCTCCATGATGCGCTTGCCGGTGACCGTGCCGCCGGTGAACGACACCGCGCGCACGTCCGGATGGCGCACCAATGCGTCTCCGGCGGTCGCGCCGTAGCCGTGCACGACGTTCAGCACGCCCGGCGGAATGCCGGCTTCGAGCGCGAGACGCCCGAGCTGGTCGGCGGTCAGCGGCGACAGCTCCGACATCTTCAGCACGGCGGTGTTGCCGAGCGCGAGACATGGCGCCGTCTTCCACGTCGCGGTCATGAACGGCACGTTCCACGGCGACACCAGCGCGCACACGCCGACCGGCTGGTACAGCGTGTAGTTGAGCATCTGATCGTCGACCGGATACGTGCGGCCGTTCATCTGCACGCACACCTGCGCGAAGAAGTTGAAGTTCTCGGCCGCGCGCGGAATCAGCTGCTTGCTCGTCTGGGCGATCGGCAGGCCGGTGTCCTGCGTCTCGAGCGCCGCGAGCATCGGCACGTGCTTCTCGATCAATTCAGCGAGCCTGCACATCAGCTTCGCGCGCTCCCGGGCCGGCGTGTTCGCCCACTTCGGAAACGCCGCCTTCGCCGCGCGCACCGCCGCATCGACTTCGGCGTCGCCGCCCGACGCGACGTCGGCGATCACGTCGCCGGTTGCCGGGTTCAGCGTCGTGAAGGTGTCGCGGCTCGCGACTTCGCGGCCGTCGATCCAGTGCTTGATGGTCATCAGTGCTCCTCGCGCGACCGGCTCAGCCGGCGCGATAGTAGTCCGCTTCGCCGACGATCGTGTTCACCAGCCGGCCGATCCGTTCGATTTCGGTCACCACTTCGTCGCCGGGCTGGGTGTCCGCGAGCCCTTGCGGCGTGCCGGTGAGAATCAGGTCGCCCGGCGACAGCGTCATGAAGCCGCTGATGTGCTCGATCAGCGCCGGCACGTCGAAGATCATGTCGCGCGTGCTGCCGCGCTGCGTCTCCACGCCGTTGACCGTCGTGCGCAGCGTGAGGTCGCCGGCGTCGCCGATCTCGTCGCGGCTCACGAGCCACGGCCCGAGCGGCGTGCAGGTGTCGCGGTTCTTCACGCGCAGGTTCGGGCGGTAATAGTTTTCGAGGTAGTCGCGGATCGCGTAGTCGTTCGCCACCGTGTAGCCGGCGACGCAGTCGATGGCCTGCGCGCGGCTCACGCGGCGCGCGGGCCGGCCGATCACGACGGCCAGCTCGCACTCGTAGTGCATGTGCGTCGCGTCCGTCGGGCGCACCGTGTGCGCGCGATGGCCGATGAACGTGTTCGGTCCTTTCAGGAAGATCAGCGGCTCGCTCGGCGCGTCGAACGCGAGTTCCTTCGCGTGGTCCGCATAATTGAGCCCGAGTGCGAAGGTCGTGCGCGGCACGACGGGCGGCAGCCACGTCACGGCTGCTTCGGCGAGCACGCGGCCGGTATCGAGCCGGATCGCGCCGTCGTCGGCCGGCTCGGCCGCATGCACGGCGCCGTTGTAGATCACGCGTGCGGTCTTCATTGCGCAGGCTCCGCGATCAGCGTATGCCGCAACGTGCCGAGGCCGGCCGCGGCGATCTCGATCGCGCTGCCCGCGCGCGCACGCGGTGCGCCGCCGGCGACGCCGAGCAGCAGCACGTCGCCCGCGTCGAACGACATGAAGGCCGTCACGTCGGCGATCAGTTCGCGCACCGGGCGAATCAGCGTGGCGGTCGAGGCGGCGGCGGCCGTGGCACCGTCGATCTTCACGCTCAGCGCGATCGCGTCCGCATCGGCGAGCGCGAGCGCGTGCGCCGACACGATCGCCGGGCCCAGCGGGCAAAAGCCGTCGCGGCACTTGAAGCGCACCGCGGGCCGGTAATAGTCGGGATGCGGAATCGACACGTCGCTCGCGAGCGTGAAGCCGTGCAGGTAATCGAACGCATGCTCGGCCGGCACGCGCGTCGCGCGCCGCGAGAACACGACGGCCACCGACGCGCCGATTTCCAGCGCCTCGACGCCGGCCGGCACGACGACCGCCGCGCCGTCGCATGCGTGCGTATTGGCCGGCTTGATGTATAGAACCGGCGCCTGCGGCGGCCGGCCATAGGGCGGCGCATGAACGGCGTCGCCGAGCGCGTCGAGCGCGCTGCGCTGGTTCAGCAGCGCGCCGTACACGGTGCCGATCGCGACCGGCAGCGGCGGCGCCCCGGCGGTCCTGCAAGACAGCTCCATGCGTCGTTCCCCTGCCGCGCGTCGCGGCGCATCGTCGATAATTAATATCTTAAGTACGGCATGGACGGCCCACAACCTCGATTACCCTGATACGCGAAATTCATCTCCGGCCGCTGTTAAGATTGCCGCGTACCCGCCCACTCTCCACGCCGATGAACCGTACGCTAGACCATCGCAACCTGGCCATGCTGCTGCTCGAGGCACGCGAGACGCTGATGGGCATGTTCCGCCCGATTCTCAAGGAATTCGCGCTGACCGAACAGCAATGGCGGATCGTCCGCGTGCTCGACGGCGAACCGGCGCACGCGCTCGAGGCGGGACAGATCGCGCGGCGCTGCTGCATCCTGAGTCCGAGCCTGACCGGCGTGCTGGAGCGGATGGAGCGCGACGGCCTGATCACGCGCACGCGCGCGCAGGAGGATCAGCGCCGGTTGCTGGTGAGCCTGACGCCGCAAAGCAGGAAGCTGGTATCGGAAATCGGGCCGCGCATCGACGAGCAGTATCGTCTGCTCGAAGCACGGTTCGGCGCGGACGGCCTCGACGACATCTATCGCGCACTCGACCGGCTGATCGAACTCGGCAACGCGCCGTGACGCACGCCGGGCGGCGCGCCGCGGCCGATCCGCGACGGGCCGCTGGCGCGGCCCGAGCGAAGCGCGCGAACGGCGCGAACGATCAGTGCGGCGTGCCGCGCACCAGTTCGGTTACCGCGACACCGCGCGACGTGCGCATGCATTCCTCGACGTAATCGACGAACGGCAGCGGCTCGAAATCGATCTCGTCGCGCACGCGGCTGTTGTCGAACACGCGATCGACCGTCGCAAACTCCGCGCAGCGCTGCAACGCGCGGCCGATCACGCGCTCCAGCGCCGCATCGCGCCGCCCCAGCACGTCGCGCACCACCAGCGGCAATTCGGCCGGCGCACAGGCCGCGTAGCGCGGCGCGGCCGTCATGCCGGCCGCCTCGTCCATTGCGCGCACGATCTGCGCGACCTGCGGCGCCTCGTCACCGGCCGACACGTGGTACACGTCGTGCATCAGCGTCGGCTTCACGGCGAGCAGCATCGTCGCGCGCGCGACGTCGTCGACCGACACGATGTCGATGCGCGTCATCGGCCGCGCCGTGAAGCGGCGCGCCGCATGCGCGACGCGGAAGGTCCAGAACGAATTCGGCGCGGGCCGCGTGCCCAGCACCGTATGGCCGACGACGTGCGACGGCCGCACGACCACCAGCGGCAACCCGAGCCCGCGCAGCCGCTGCTCGGTTTCCGCCTTCGCGCGCAGGTAGTCGGCGGCGAGCACCGCGCCGGGCAGCGCGTGGGCGGCCTGCGCGGCTTCGCCCGCGCTGCGCGACTCCTCATGCACGAGGCCGCCGCGGCCCGCATGCGCGTAGGCGGTGCCGATGTGGACGAAACGCTGCAGCTGCGGCGCATCCGCGAAGCGCGCGGCGAAGCCGACCGAATCGGCGAGGTCGGCCTGCAGATGCGCGCCGCCGGCCGGCGACGCATGGCCCGCACAATGGATCACGTGCGTCGCGCCGGCCAGACGCGGCGCGTCGGCGCGCTGCCACACGTCGCCGAGTGCGCCGAGCGCGACGTTCGCGTCGCTCAGACGCGACGCCCAGTACGGCGCGAGCCCCGCGCGCAGCGCGGCTTCGCGCAGCCGCGCGAGCGCGTGGCCGCGGTCGTCCGCGCGCACCACGCAGACGATGCGTTCGAGCAGCCCGGCATTGACGAGCGCCGTCAGCACGCTGCTGCCGATGAAGCCGGTCGCGCCGGTCAGCACCAGCCGTCCGACGTTGGCCGCCGCGACCGGTGCGCTAGCGGGCGAGACGAGGCTCGTGCGCCAGTTGAGCGATAGCGCGGTTTTCCAGATCAGCACGATAGTCTCCTTCGAAAAATCGGCGCGGCGCCGCGCGGCCCCGGTTCACGGGATGCGCCTCGCGCCCGGCCGGCCGGGACTGGCATGGGTCCCGGGGCTCCCGATCCCGTTGCGCTGCCGCAGGGATATGCGTCGAACGCGTCTCGGCGTGGAAGGCCGTGGGACGCCACGGAGGGGCGTCCGCGACAGAGGATCGGAAACCGGCAGTGTGGGGCCCGATCGTCCGGATGTCTGTCCTGAAAGTTTCGTGAAAGTGTGAGGATTTGTATGCGTATGTCGGGGTATGTCGTGACGGCGCCGGCGCGACACTTCGACGCCGGTCGATCCGAGTCGTCGCATGTCCGGAGCCACTCGATTTGCCGCCGCGACGCACGGATCGCGCTACGGCGGGTCTTTGCCGGCGAGATTCGGATCTCGGCCGATCGTCAGACGTCGTTTCATGGCGTATACGAATGCACGCAATTCGATTTATTGAGGATTATCACTTGCGTTTCACCACAGTCTATCTAGACTGGTCAAACCAAAACGGTCGAACGTGTGATTTTCTTCAGGAGAGGATCCAATGCGCCTCACTATTCGTATTAATGGCAGCGACTCGGCAACCCGCCACGCTTACGCAGTGCTGTGGGTGGACACGGAGGAAGGGCTGTGGTCGCGCGAGGCACACGAGGGGATCGATCTTCCGAGCTGGGGCAAGGTGCGCCACGTCGAAGGCGCGATGGCACTGTGCGCGGCGGACAGCGGCAACGCCGTATGTCAGCTGAAGGGCCTGTCGTTCAGCGCGATGCAGCGCGATCAAGGCCCTGCGGTGCTCGCCGGCGAGCATCCCGACGGAGCCTGGCGGCTGCAGGCGGTCGATCGTTCCACCGCGGAGCCGGAATACGAGGAATTTATTTCCGTCGCGCGTTAGTTTTTTTGACGGCAATCGTCTGCGGTTTTAGGGATATTCCCATTTCGCGATACGCGATATTAATTTCGATATTCATCAATAAGGCGCCTCTCGACGAGGCGCTTTTTCTTTTGGCGCGAGAAAACTAATCGGGGACGGGTAAATCCGCCCAGCTCGGCAATAACGGCCGGCGCACGTGTCGCGGGTTCGCGGGTCGCGGCTCGCGCGCGGCCACGGAGCGCGTCCATTCTTTTCCGTCGTCCTCGTTGCTTGTGCTGCGCGGCCAGCAGCGGCCGGCCGGCGGCTCACACTTTCCCCACGCGATGCTTACTCATTTATTACAATCACATTATTCAGACTGACCTGCCGCCGCCCGGCGGCCCGACCCGGCCCTTGCATGAGCGCAAAGAAGAAAACCCACCCCGCCGACCCGTATTCCGCCGCGACCAAGCATCCGATGCTGGCGTCGCGCTTGCCGATGTGGCGCTCGAAGTTCGTCGTGATCATGGTGTCCGCCGGCTTCGCCGCGCTGATCGGACGCGCATTCTGGGTGCAGGTCGCGAATCAGGACTTCTACGTCGGCGAAGGCCAGAAACGCTACCAGCGCACGATCGAGCTCGATGCGATGCGCGGACGCATCGTCGATCGCAACGGCGCGATGCTCGCCGTCAGCCTGTCGACCTACGAGATCTGGGCGAACCCGAAGCAGGTCGCCGAAATCGACTATCCGCAGATCGCGAAGCTACTCGACATGCCGCTCGCCGAGGTGAAGCGCCGGCTGCGCAATGATCGTACGTTCGTGCTGCTGAAGCGGCAGGTCGACGCCGACACCGCGAGCCGGCTCGACAAGCTGGCGCTCGACGGCATCACGCAGATCGCCGATTCGAAGCGCTTCTATCCGGAAGGCGAATCGGCCGCGCACGTGGTCGGCTTCACGAACGTCGAGGACAAGGGCCAGGAAGGCGTCGAGCTCGCGGCCAACGCGCGGCTGTCGGGCACGTCGGGCCAGCGCGAGGTGATCCGCGACCGGCTCGGCCGCATCGTCTCCGACACGCGCCCGCTGGTGCCCGCGCAGCACGGCGCGACGATCGAGCTGACGATCGACCGGCGCATTCAGCAGCTCGCCTTCAGCCAGCTCAAGGCGGCGGTGATCGAGAACAACGCGGTGGCCGGCAGCGTCGTCGTGCTGGACGCGCAGAACGGCGAGATCCTCGCGCTCGCGAACTACCCGACCTTCGATCCGAACGACCGTGCGCGGCTGACCGGTCAGCAATTGCGCAACCGCGCGGTGATCGACACGTTCGAGCCGGGCTCGACGATCAAGCCGCTGGTCGTCGCGCTGTCGATCGACGAACGCAAGGTCACGCCGAACACGATCGTCAACACGTCGCCGGGCACCTACAGGATCGGCCCGGCCGTGATCCACGACACGTCGAACCACGGCTCGCTGACGGTCGCGCAGGCGCTGCAGAAGTCGAGCAACGTCGCGCTCGCAAAGCTCGCGCTGAATCTGCCCGCCGAGACGATCTGGAACAAGTACCAGGAGTACGGGATCGGCCGTGCGCCCGAGTTGACGTTCCCCGGCGTCGCGTCGGGCCGCCTGCGCGGCTACAAGCGCTGGCGGCCGATCGAGCAGGCGACGATGGCCTACGGCTACGGGCTGTCGATGTCGCTGCTGCAGATCGCGCAGACGTACACCGCGTATGCGGGCGACGGGACGCTGCATCCGGTGTCGCTACTGAAGAACGGCACCGACCCGCACACGGCCGATGCGCATCGCGGCCATCGCGTGACGTCGCCGCAAACCGCGGCGGCCATCCGCTCGATGCTCGAGCTGGCCGTCAGCGAGGGCGGCACGGGGCGCCGCGCGCGCGTCGACGGCTACCGGATCGGCGGCAAGACCGGAACCGCGCGCAAGCAGGTGGGCACGGGCTATGCGAAGGGGAAATATCGCGCGTTGTTCGCGGGGATGGCGCCGATGAGCAACCCGCGCCTGATCGTCGCGGTGATGATCGACGAGCCGCGCGGCAAGGGCTATTACGGCGGCACGGTGGCCGGCCCGGTGTTCTCGTCGATCACGAGCGGCTCGCTGCAGTTGCTCGGCGTGCCGCCGGATGCGCCGTTCGAGACGGCGCCCGATGCACCCAATGCGCCGAACCGCGCAGCGGCGCGGCAAAAGACGGCCGCGGCAGCCGACTCGGCCGCGCCGCCGAAGACGTCAACCGCGCGGAAAGCGACGGCGCCGGTGACGGCGGACGCCGGACCGCGCGTGAGCTCCCGGACCGACGCCGCGGCGGGCTGAAGCCGGCTGGCGCGGCGGCGAGAGCGTGCCAGCGCGACGCTCCGCGTCGAACGCGTTGCGCTCGGGCTTCGGATGCTGGCCGCATTGCCGACGCCGCGCCCGCAGACGGCCCGCGTCCCGCGCCGCACGATCCTGTGCCATGTGCTGCCGCCCGGCCGCACGCCCTTCGCCCTTCGCCCTTCGCCCTTCGCCCTTCGCCCTTCGCCCTTCGCCCTTCGCCGCTCGCCGTTCGCCGTTCGCCACGATCCGCGATCCGCGATCCGCGATCCGCGATCCGCGATCCACGAGCTACGAGCTACGAGCAGCGAGCTACGAACGGCGAGCCACGAGCAGCAAGACACACGCCGCCCAACGCCACGCCCCTCAATGCGCAACCGCCGCAGGCCTGGCCATTCTGCCGAGCACGTGTTCGGTCATCGCGCGCGCGAGTTCGCTCTCGCTCATGAACACCGTGCCGACGCCCTCGCTCGACAGCAGGCCGGCCTCGTCGCTGCTGTTCGTGCACAACACGACCTCGAGCGCCGGATTCAGCGTGCGCGAAATCTCGACGATCTGCCGCACGTCGAACACGTCGGGCAGCGCGACGACCAGCATCCCCGCGCGCGCGATGTGCGCCTGCACGAGCACCACCGGCTCGATCGCGTCGCCCGACACGGCCGCGACGCCGTCCGCGCGCAGTTTCTCGACGAGCTCGCGGTTCTGCTCGACCACCACATACGCTATCCCGCGCTCGTCCAGCGCATGCGCGATGCGCGTACCGACCTTGCCGTAGCCGACGATCACGACCTGCCCGGTCAGGTGCGTCTGCGGCGTCGACATCGGCAGCGCGGCGAGCGGATCGTCGCGCGCCTCGAGCCTGCGCGCGAACGCGGAATGCTTGCGAATCCATGCGAGCGCCGGATCGATCATCGCGAACAGCAGCGTGTTCATCGCGATCGAGATCAGCGCGACCGCGAGTATCAGGCTCTGCCCCTCGGCCGACAGCAAGCCGAGCGCACGGCCGAGACCCGCGAGGATGAACGAGAACTCGCCGATCTGCGCGAGCCCCGCGCCGACCGTGAGCGCGGTGTTCAGCGGATACCGGAACGCGATCACCAGCGCGACGGCCGCCAGCGTCTTGCCGATCAGCACGATCGCCGCGACCTCGATCACGTGCAGCGGCTGTTCGATCAGCACCTTCGGGTCGAACAGCATCCCGACCGAAATGAAGAACAGCACCGAAAACGCGTCGCGCAGCGGCAGCGTCTCGTCGGCCGCGCGCCGGCTGAATTCCGATTCGCGCATCATCATGCCGGCGAAGAACGCGCCGAGCGCGAACGAGACGTCGAACAGCTTCGCGGCGCCGAACGCGATGCCGACCGCCGCGGCGATCATGCACAGCGTGAACAGCTCGCGCGACCCGGTGCGCGCGACGAGCCACAGGATGCGCGGGAACACGCGCTTGCCGACCACGAGCATCAGCGCGATGAACGCCGCCACCTTCAGCATCGTGACGCCGAGCGTGCTCCAGACGCCGCCGCCCGCCACCTGCGCATCGCCGGGCGGCGTGCCGCCGAGCAGGCCCGCGACCGGCGGCAGCAGCACGAGCACCAGCACCATCACGAGATCCTCGACGACGAGCCAGCCGACCGCGATGCGCCCGTTGACCGTCTCGACGAGCCCGCGCCCTTCCAGCGCACGCAGCAGCACGACCGTACTCGCCACCGACAGCGCGAGGCCGAACACCAGCGCCGCGCCGACGCTCCAGCCCCACGCGAGCGCGAGCGCGCCGCCGAGCAGCGTCGCGACGGTGATCTGCACGACCGCGCCGGGCAGCGCGATCTTGCGCACCGCGAGCAGGTCGCGCAGCGAAAAGTGCAGACCGACGCCGAACATCAGCAGCATCACGCCGACTTCGGCGAGCTGCTGCGCGAGCGACAGATCGCCGACGAACCCCGGCGTGCCGGGGCCGATGACGATGCCGGCGAGCAGATAGCCGACCAGCGGCGGCATCCTGAGCAGCGACGCGAGATAACCGAAGACCATCGCGAGCCCGAAACCGGCCGCGAGCAGTGCAATCAGGCTGACGTCATGTGGCATCCCCTCTCCCAAGGTCTTGTAACTATTTAGTAAGGCTCAAAAACCAAAGGATACGGGATGGGACAAGGAAATGGCGCGCCGCCGCGAAAAATTCGCGGCCTGGCGCGCCATGGCGGCGTGGCAGTGCGGTGCTGCGAACGGCGGCGGCCGGCCCGTCGTCGCCGCCGCACGCCGACGCACGCCGACGCACGGCGGCGAATACCGGCGAATGCCGGCGCGCAACCGCAGCGCAACCGCCGCGCGCGTCAGCGCGACGCCTGCGGGAAGCGTGCGCCGGGCGGCGGCTCCGGTCGCGTCGACGGCACGCGCTTGCGCAGCTTCGCGACCTGCTCGGCCGTGATCGGCGTGCCGGAATTGCCCCAACTGGTGCGAACGAAGTTGGACACGTCCGCGACTTCCTGGTCCGACAGGCGCCAGCCGAACGGCGGCATCGTGAACGTCGACGGCGCGGTATGCGTGCCTTGCAGCGCGCTGCCCTCGAGCACCACGTGAATCAGCGACGTCGGATCGTCGCCCTGCACCACCGGGTTGCCGGCCAGCGCCGGGAATACGCGCGTGTAGCCGTGGCCGTCGCTGCGGTGGCATGCCATGCAGTTGTCGCGATAGACGGCCGCACCGGGCTTGCTCGCATCGCCGGCGCGCAGCGCGGTGGCGGCGGCCGCGTCGTACACGTGCGGCTGCTCGCCCTGCACGCGCGGCGGCAACGTCTTCAGATAGCGCGCGATCGCGGTCAGGTCGTCGTCGCTCAGGTGCTGCATGCTGTGGCCGACCACGTCCGTCATCCCGCCGAACGCCGCGGTGCGGAGCGTGCGGCCGGTCTTCAGGAACCGCACGATCTCGGTCTCGCTCCACGTGCCGAGCCCGGTGCGCGGCTCGCCGCGCAGGCTCGTCGGCACCCAGCCGTCGATCGCCGCGCCGCCGGCCAGGAAATCCAGACCGCCGGCGTCGGTCAGCGCGCGCTCCTGCATCGTCGCCGCGCGCGGCGTATGGCAGGCGCCGCAATGGCCGAGGCCCTGCACGAGATACGCGCCGCGCGCGACGACCGGATCGGCGTACTGCGCCGCATCGAACGGCTTCGGCGCCGGCGCGAACATCTTGCGCCAGAACCCCAGCGGCCAGCGCATCGACAGCGGCCACACGATGTCGACCGCGCGGTTCTGCTGCTCGACCGGCGCGACGCCGTGCATGAAGTACGCGTACAGCGCCTTCACGTCGTCGTCGGACAGGCGCGAGTACGACGGATACGGCATCGCCGGGTACATCGTGTCGCCGTTCTTGCGCACGCCCTCGCGCACTGCCCGCGCGAAGTCGTCGAGCGTCCAGCCGCCGACGCCCGTGTTCCGGTCGGGCGTGATGTTGGTCGAATAGATCGCGCCGATCGGCGTGTCGAATTTCAGCCCGCCTGCGAACGGCTTGCCGCCGCTCGCGGTGTGGCACGCGACGCAGTCGCCGGCGCGCGCGAGGTACGCGCCGCGCTTGACGAGGTCGGCGTCCGCCGATTGCGCGGCGTGGGTTGCGGTGGGCGCTGGCGCGACCGATTGAGAGACAGGTTGCGCGACAGCCGGCGCACCCGCGACGCCGATCGCCGCCCATGCAGCGCCGAGCAACGCGGCGCGCCGCAGCGGAAACACGCGGCGCGCCGCGTTGCGAGGGTTCATCGTGCGGTTCATGCGGTCACCAGCGGGGCGGGATTTTTCAGGTACTGCTCGCGGATCGCACGCGCCGACCAGTAGGCCAGCGCGGCGACGATCCCGGTCGGGTTGTAGCCGATGCCTTGCGGCAGCGCCGACGCGCCCATCACGAACACGTTGTGCACGTCCCAGCACTGCAGGTAGCGGTTCAGCACGCTCGTCTTCGGATCGGTGCCCATGATCGCGCCGCCGACCAGATGGGTGGTCTGGTACGCACGCGTATCGAAGTGCTTGCCGAATTCGCGCGTCGACACGCCGATCGCCTTCGGCCCCATGGCTTCCGCGATTTTCTTCATCTGCCCGGTCACGTACTGCGCCATCCTGATGTCGTTGTCCTTCCAGTCGAACGTCATGCGCAGCAGCGGCTGGCCGTACGAGTCGCGATAGGTCGGATCGAGGTCCAGGTAGACGTCGCGGTACGACATGTTGGTGCCGTGCGCATCCATCGAGATCGTGTGCGCGTAGCTTTCCTTCACGGCCTTCTTCCACGCCGAGCCCCACTGCGGCGTGCCGGGCGGCGTCGCGATGCCGCTGACCGGCTTCACGCCCGCCTGGTTCACCCACAGCGGCGAGCCGCCGACGAAGCCGAGCGGCCCGTGGTCGAAGTTGTCCGCATTGAAGTCGTCCACCGCGACGCCGTTGCCGCCCGCGCCGACGAACGGATTCGTGTACGTGTCCTTGTCGAAGTACGCCTTGATGGTCGACAGGTTCTGATACGCGAAATTGCGGCCGACGACGCCCTCGCCCGAGATCGGATCGTACGGCTTGCCGATGCCCGACAGCAGCAGCAGGTGCACGTTGTGATACTGGAACGCCGCGACGATCACGAGATCCGCCGGCTGGTGAATCTCGCGGCCGGCCGGATCGACGTAGGTGACGCCGGTCGCGCGTTTTTTCGTGTCGTCGAGATCCACGCGCAGCACGTGGCACTTCGAGCGCAGCTCGAAGTTCGGCGTCTGCCGCAGCGCGGGCAGGATGTTCAGGTTCGGCGACGCCTTCGAGTACATGTAGCACGCGTAGCCGCTGCAATAGCCGCAGAAGTTGCACGGCCCCATCTGCACGCCGTACGGGTTCGTGTACGGCCCCGACGTGTTGGCCGACGGCAACCGGTACGGATGCAGCCCGAGCGACTTCGCGGCATCGAAGAAGCGCTGTGCCGAATAGGTATTGAGCTGCGCGGGCAGCGGAAAGTGGTCGCTGCGGTTCGCCTCGAACACGTTGCCGTCGCCGACCACCTTGCCGCCGACCTGGTACGCCTGCCCCGACGTGCCGAACACCTTCTCCGCAAAATCGAAGTACGGTTCGAGCTCGTCGTAGCTGACGCCCGTGTCCTGGATCGTCATCCCGTCCGGGATGAACTTCTTGCCGTAGCGTTCTTCGTAGTGGCTGCGCAGCCGCAGTTCTTCGGGCGTGATCCGGAAGTGCACGCCCGACCAGTGCAGCCCCGCGCCGCCGACGCCCTCGCCCGGCAGGAACGCCGCCAGCTGCCGGTACGGCAGCGCGGTGTCCTGCACGCCGTGCCGGATCGACACGGTCGTCTTCGACAGGTCGAGGAACAGCTTCTTGCGCACGTTGTAGGTCAGTTCGTCGATCGTGTTCGGGTACGCGCCGTCCGGATAGGTGTCGCGATACTCGCCGCGCTCCAGCGCGACCACGTTCAGCCCCGCTTCGGTCAGTTCCTTCGCGAGGATCGCGCCGGTCCAGCCGAAGCCGACGATCACCGCATCGACGTGCGGCTTGTGTTCTGCGGCCATCAGGTGCGCTCCCCGTTGATCGAAACTGGGCCGTACGGATACGGCTTGCCGTTCTGGTTGACGAAGTCCATGAAGTCGGCGCGCGCGCCCGGAAAACCGATCATCTTCCACGCGGCCATGTCGCGATTGCCGCCGTGCACCGGATCGCAGAAATACCCTTCGCGCGTGTTCTGCAGCAACTGGCCGAAGAACACCGCGGACGGCACGTCGTCGATCGGCGTCGCGCCCTTCTCGAGCGCGCCGAGCACGCTATCGCGCGTGGGCGCGTCGAGATCGGCGAAGGCCTTGCCGTGCGCCTTCTCGCAATAGCGGTTGACGGCCGCGATGCCGAGCCGGTAGATGTCGCGCGGCACGAGCTTCAGCTGGTAGCCGAGCTCGGGCACGCCCTGCTGGAACGGCCCCTGCATGTACCAGGTCGCGCCGTGCGCATACGGCGTTTCCATCTGCCGGTCGATGAACTCCGGCACGCCAGTCTCCAGCGCGCCGGGGCCTTCCGCATCGGCCGGAATCAGACGGTCGACGGCGGCCTGGACGAACGCCCACTCCTTCGCGTCGAAGAAGGTCGGCTTGTACGGCGCGCGTTCGGCGCTCGCCGATGCCGCGGAGGCCGCGCCGGACGGGCGGCCGGAAGATGGCGGCGAGCGCAGATCGCAGCCTGCGACCGAGGCGATCGGCACGAGGGCGACCGACGTGCGCAGGAAGCGGCGCCGCGAGTTGGATTTGTCGGTGGGCGTGGACATGGTCGGGATGTTGATCGTTGGGGGCGAGATCCGGGAAGGCGCGTTCCGCATGCGGCATGCCCGGCACGGCAGCCATGCCGCGTGCGGCCGGCCGTCCTGGATTGGCAACACTGCGAACCTCGGCGCGTCCGGCATCGGCCGGACGCCGCACGCGGTGCGTCAATGCCCGCGCGCGGCGTGCCGGCTGCGGGCCGCCGCGCATGGTCGGCCTCTTCGCGGGCTATCGTCGGGCAAACGCACGACTATTGCCGTCATCCGCCCTCATCGCCCTTCCCCCGAATTACCTCGAACGCCACGCCCGCCACCGGCAAGCGCGACGCGCACGGCCCTCGTCAGGGGCAAGCGACGTGCTGCGCATTATAAATGGAACCGGTTCCATTGCAAAATGAGTTCGAGGCATGCCATTGCATCGCGAAGCGCAACAGTTGAAAAATGGCGCGGCGCGATCGCCGGCCGCCGCAGCGCGAGACGGCGGGCGGCAGGCAGGAGCGCGCCAGCCGGATGGCTCCGGTCGACCCGGCGCGCGCGCCGCTCACCTCGCCCAGTACATCGACGCGAAAGCCAGCGCCAGCGCCACGCAAAGCGGCGAATAACACAGCGTGTCCATGCGCGCGAAGCGCGACCCGCGGACACGCTTGAAGAAGCCGACGTATCGGAAATCGCCGACCGCCCGAACCGCGAAAATGAGTGCGAACGCAACGATCGCGAACGCGGTCGCGCCGGGCAGAACCTTCGGCCCCAACCAGCCCGCGCGCGACGCGACCGCGCCGGCGCCGCACAGCAGCGCCGCCGCGACTGCGAGCGTGCCGCGCCGGGTCGGACGCAACAGCGGGACACCGTCCTGCTCCGGAATGGCCGCGCGCTTGCCGCGCTGTCCACCGAGCGCCCAGTAGACGTGAACGAGTGCGATCGCACAAAGCGTCGGCACGCTGAAGTACGCGCCGGTCATGTCGGTAGGGTCCCCTGTCTCATCTGGTCGTCGTGTGGTCGTGTATCGGTCGGGCATGGACCTGCCCGCACGCGCGCGCCTGCGCGTGCCCCCGAGACGATACCGAAATCGCGCGCGGCCTGCAGTGTGGCGTCCGGTCGCAATCGGACACGCGGACACGCGCATGCTGCGATGCGGTGCGCATCCGCGCGCGCGGGGCCGGCACTTGACTTCCCACCGGCCACCACTACCCTTTGATTGCAATCGCGCAATCGCGCCGGTGCATGCGCAACCGCCGCGCGCCCGGCACGACCGCGATGACGAAAGATCATGGAGACGACTCATGCTGATCGGCGTGCCGAAGGAAATCAAGAACCATGAATATCGCGTCGGCCTCACTCCGGCCGGCGCACGCGAGCTGGTGCGCCACGGCCATCGCGTGCTCGTGCAGCGCGGTGCGGGCACGGCGATCGGCCTGCTCGACGACGACTACGCGGCCGCCGGCGCCGCGCTCTGCGACGACGCGCGCGACGTCTTCGCGCGCGCCGACCTGATCGTCAAGGTGAAGGAGCCGCAACCGGCGGAATGCGCGATGCTGCGCCGCGGGCAGATGCTGTACACGTACCTGCACCTCGCCCCCGATCCCGAACAGGCGGCCGCGCTCGTGAAGTCGGGCGCGGTCTGCATCGCGTACGAAACCGTGACCGGCGTCGGCGGCGGACTGCCGCTGCTCGCGCCGATGAGCGAGGTCGCGGGGCGCATGTCGATGCAGGTCGCGGCCGCCTGCCTGGAGAGCCCGCGTGGCGGCCGCGGCGTGCTGATGGCCGGTGTGCCGGGCGTGCCGGCCGCGCACGTGGTCGTGCTCGGCGCGGGCGTCGTGGGCACCGGCGCATTGCAGATGGCGGTCGGCATGGGCGCCCGCGTCACCGTCCTCGACACCAACGTCGCGCGGCTGCGCCAGCTCGATCTCGTGTTCGCGAACCGGATCTCGACCGTCTGCTCGAACACGCACACCGTCGAAGAAGCCGTGCGCGACGCCGACGTGGTGATCGGCGCGGTGCTCGTGCCGGGCGCGTCGGCGCCGCGGCTCGTCACGCGCGACATGATCGCGACGATGCGCACGGGCGCCGTCGTCGTCGACGTCGCGATCGATCAGGGCGGCTGTTTCGAGACGTCACATGCGACGACGCATGCGCAGCCGACCTTCGTGGTCGACGGCGTCGTGCATTACTGCGTCGCGAACATGCCGGGAGCGGTCGCGCGCACGTCGACGTTCGCGTTGAACAACGCGACGCTCGGCCATGCGCTCGCGCTCGCCGACAAGGGCTGGAAACGCGCGATGACCGACGACCCGCATCTGCGCGCGGGCCTGAACGTATGCGACGGACACATCACCTACGAGGCCGTCGCGTTCGCGCTCGGGCTGCCGTACGTCCCTGCTGAAGACATGCTGGGTTGATTGCGGAATCGGGCGACGCAACCGGGTGCCGGCGGTCGCCCTCTTCGCCGCCATCGGCCACCGACGTCACAGCGATGCGCGCGGTGTCGTGGCGTAACGGCGCTCGTATACGGACTGGCAATGCGTGCAACGCTCGGCCGTCGGCCGCGCGAGCAGACGTTCATAGCCGACCGCGGCGTCGCAATCGACGCATTCGCCGTAGCTGCCGTCGCGCATGCGCTGCTGCGCGCGGTCGATCGCACGCAGCTCGGCCAGCTTCATCCCGATCAGTGCGTGATCCACGTCGACGAACAGATCGGCGTTGGCCTCGTCTCCTTCGTCCGGCGCGGCGCCGGCGAGGTCCGCATAGGAGGTCGACGCGCGCTGATCCTCGCTCGTCCGAATCTCCGCGCGCAACGCCTGTTCGCTTTCCGTCAGCCGCTGCTGCAACGTCTGCCGTTGTTGGGGGTCGAGCGCCATCGCCGTGTCTCCTGTTCCGGGTTCCGCGCGACGCTGCACGTCGCGCGGCGGTCGCCGGTCACGGCGGGCCGGATTGCCCCGTATGCCGCGCCCGGAGGTGCGCCCGGGCGCTCGAAGCGCCGGACGTTCGACGCAGCATAAACCCATTGAACGCGGACGTGTTGACCTGCATCTGCAACCGCGCGCGTTGCACGGAAACCGGGGCCGGAGGCGACGGGCCGATGCGCGCCATTCGTATGACGCTCCCGCCGTTGAGGTCAATCAATTCCCTGCAGAAACTTGCGACATAGATTGACAGCATGTGCGGTATATCCGCGGCTCTGCGGGAGAACGTCATGCTGTTCGGCGTCGTGGTCTGGGTGGCACTCGCGGTCTTCGTCCCGACCGTGGTCGTGCCGACGGTGCAGCACGCGGTGCAGCCATCGGGCCCGCAAGCCGCGCCCGACGCGCGCCCCGCAGGCGCGCCCGCCGTGCTGCCGGCGAGCGGGCGGTCGAGCGAGGACGGCTGAGGCGAACGCGTCGGCCTTCTATGCCGACGCTCGGCGGTTCGCAACGCAACACGTCACGTCACGTCACGTCGATCATTCGGATGGCTATCGGTCTCGGCGAATTCCCAGCGCACCGTGTGATCCACCCACGAGCGCGCCGCACCGCAGCTGCATCACGTCACCGCATCCGCCCGCAGGATCTCGAGCAAAGCCCGCGCCGAGCGCTGCCAGCTGTATCGCTGCGCGTGTTCGCGACCCAGTACGCGTAGTCGATCCCGCAGTTCGGCATCGTCCATCACGCACGCGATCGCCGCCGCGATATCGGGCGGCGAATACGCGTCGCAGAACAGCGCCGCGCCGCCGCACACCTCCGGCAGCGATCCCTCGTGTGACGCGATGACCGGGCAACCGCATCGCATCGCCTCGAGCGGCGGCAAACCGAAGCCTTCGTACAGCGACGGAAACACGAACGCGCCGGCGTTCGCATACAGCGCCTTCAGTTCCCCGTCTGTCACGTAGCCGGCCCATGTGACACAAGGGTCGTCTTCGCGCAGGCCGGCCTCTCGCACGCCGAATATCTTCGCGTTGGCGCCGCCCGCGATCACGAAGCGCAACGTCGGGTGCGACTCGCGCATCAGCACGATCGCGGCAAGCGCGCGCACGAGATTCTTGCCAGGCGCGAGCGAGCCGACGAACAGCACATAGCGGTCGGGTTCGAGGTTCAATCGCGACAGCACGCCGGGGTCGGCGTCGATCCGGTCGATATGATCGACCGCATTCGGCACGACCGACACGCGCGCCGGCGATATGCGCAACCTTGCGGCCAGCCGCGCGCGCGAGAAATGCGACACCGTCACGAGGTGGCGCGCGCGTCGCTTGATCATCCAGAACGCGAAGCGGTACCACAGCCGGAACGCGAGCGAATAGCCGTCGGGCAGGTCGAAAATCGCCGCGTCGTGAATCATGACCAGCTGATCGCGCTTGAACAACGGGCCGATGTTGCACAGGCTCAGCAAGGTCCGGCCGCGCGTCGTGCGCGGCAGCGCCCACTGTTCCCACAGCGTGCCGCGCAGGTGCGTCGACGGCTGCGCGCGCGCGCCGGCCGGCAACGCGGCCGGGTCGTGATCGGGCGGCACGATCAGCGACGGCGCATCGTCGGTGATCCGCGCGAGCTCGCAGGTCAGCTCGTACGCGGTGCGCTGCACGCCCGTCATGCGCTGGGCCGTGAATTTTCCGTTGATGACGAGGCCGCGCGCGCGCGCGGCATGCGCTGCCGCACCGATGCCCCGCTCCGTGCGGGCGTCCTGCAGCACGGCCCCGTTGCGCTCCCGAATCGACGTTGACATGATCGTGACTGTTCCGATGGCGGCGGCGCACCAGCGCGCCGCCGGACATCCCGCCGGGCGGGATGCCGCTATACGGCCAGTGTGTGCGCCGCGCGCGCGCCGGTCGGTACGTTCGCTCTCACAACGCCGCGGTTCCGGGCGGATTTTCGAGGCGTCAGAATGCGTTGCGGCCGATGAAGCCGCGCACGATCGTCAGCACGATGATCTTCATGTCGAACGCGAAGCTCCAGTTCTGCATGTAGAAGAGATCGAACTTCACGCGCGCCTCCATCGCCTCGACCTTGCGCGTCTCGCCGCGATAGCCGTTCACCTGCGCCCATCCGGTGATGCCGGGCCGCACGCGATAGCGGTACATGTAGCAGTCGATCAGCTGCCGGTAGAAGTCGTCGTGCTCGACCGCGTGCGGACGCGGCCCGACGACCGACATCTGCCCGCACAGCACGTTGAAGAATTGCGGGAGCTCGTCGAGCGACGTGCGGCGCAGGAATGCGCCGACGCGCGTGATACGCGCGTCGTGGCGCGACGCCTGCCGGATGACGCCCGGCTGTACGCGGTGCACGCGCATGGTCCGGAACTTGAGGATGTCGAATTCGCGGCCGTCGACGCCCTTGCGGCGCTGCCTGAACAACACCGGCCCGGGCGACGACAGCTTGACGGCGAGCGCCAGCACCGACAGCAGCGGCAGCAACGGAATCAGCACGCCGAGCGCGAACAGCCGGTCGAACGCGAACTTGGCCCACAGCTCGGGCGCGGCGCGCGGCGTGGTCGCCAGATTGATCGCCGGCATGCCGAGCACGTCGGTCGCGGAGCGCTCGACCACGGCCATCTGCCGCACGTCGGGCAACAGCCGCAACTGCACGAATTCGTCGCGCAGCTCGCGCACGATGCGCTGGATCCGCCACTCATGCGACATCGGCAGCGTGAGCCACACCTCGTCGATCCGTGCGCCGCGGATCATGTCGCGCAAGGTATCCCAATCGCCGATCACCGGCACGCCGCCGATGCCTGCCGCATTGGCCGGCGCTTCGTCGTCGAAAACGCATGCGGCGACGAACGGCCCGCCCGGCGTCAGCTGCATCCGCTCGACCGCCACGCGCCCGTATGCGGTCGCACCGACGACGGCGACGCGGCGCCGGTGCACGTGCGAGTCGTCGCGCGTCAGCACGAACGCGAGCAGCATCGCGCGGCCGATCAGCACGGCGGCGTCGCCGGCGAGCACCGTGCGCACGATCCAGCGGGTGTTCACCGTTGCGCTGCGATTCATCAGCCACATCGTGCCGGCCACCGTGAGCGCGCTCGCGCACACCAGCGCCAGCGCCGTGCGCGTGAGCACGTGCGGGCCGTCCGGCACGGCCACCCCATTGCGCACGGTCCGCACGTAGCGCGGCAGCAACGCGACCGTCAGCACGCACAACAGCGCGATCGAGCCGTGCTGCGCATCGGACAGGTCGCGCCATCCGAGGCCGGCCGCCTGCTGCGCGGCAAGCGCCCCGGCCAGCACGAGCGCAACGTCGGCCGCCGCGATCGCGGCACGCCGCAACGCATTCGCTCCTCCGGACATCGACTGCATCGTCACGCACCGTGCGCCGGATAACGGCTCTGCAGTTCCGGCATGCGCGCGCGCAGCGGCGCGGGCGTTGCATTCGTGCGCGTGCCGAGCAGGCGCCGATAGTCGGCGCGAATCAGGTCGTAGCATTCGCACGCGTGATGTTCGAGACCATGGCGGTCGAGCACCGTGATACGGCCGCGGCGCTGCCGGATCAGCCCGGCTTCCTGCAGGTCGCCGGCCGCTTCGGTCACGCCTTCGCGCCGCACGCCGAGCATGTTCGCGATCGTCTGCTGCGTGACGGCCAGCTCGTCGCCGTCGATGCGGTCGTGCGCGAGCAGCAGCCAGCGGCTCAATTGCTCGCTGACCGAGTGATGCCGGTTGCACAGCGCGCTGCGCGAGATCTGCGCCATCGTGGCCTGGCTGTAGTTCAGCATCAGGCGATAGGTCGCCGCGGACCGTTCGAATTCCGCGCGCATCACGCAGGTCGGCACGCGATACGCCATGCCGGCGGCGCGCACTTCGACGCGGCTCGACACGGCCACGCCGCCGACGAGCGTCGCGAGACCGACCGCGCCTTCGCGGCCGACCACCGCCACCTCCACCATCGCACCGTCCTCCATCAGGTGCTGAACCGACATCATCGCCGTCGTCGGAAAGTGCAGATGACGCATCGGTTCGCCGACGCGATCGAGCATCCCGGCCTTGATCCTGACCAGTTCGAGGTGCGGTGCGATCGCATGAAGGGTGTCCTCCGGCAGCGCATCCAGAATGGCATTGGCGGAGTAACTCGAGTGAAGATGAAGCATGGCTGTATTCCTTTTATTGTCCGCGCCGCGCGCAGCCGCGGCAGCGAAGCTCGTTATCGCGATGCGCATCGACGGCGACGCAGGTTGAGGCCCACAACCCTCGCTCCGATCGACCCTCGGCTTTCCACCGCCTCCGGAAATCGGCAATCCCGTTTCGACACGCCCGCTCGAATAAGCGATTTACGTGCCAATACCCGTCCATCCTTAATATATGAATGACGACCGCATTAGAACGACGGATTAATCGCACTGAAACTTCAAAAAATGTCTCATTTCCGGACACCCCCACGCGTCGCGGACGCGGCAGGTGATTCGACTGATCAATAAGCGCCGCGCGCGGCCGGGTGGCCGACGCGCTTCCGCGACGGCTTGCCGGTCAAATACTTACGACGCGTTTTCATTTGATTCCATGATGTCCGGGCGACCCGCAGGCGGCCATCACGCGACTCGAAAGGTCGTTTGAAACTGTCTCAAAATTGATTCGATCGCTTGATTTACGGGCTTGTAACCTAGCGCACATACATATCGCAACACATTGATTCTATTGTTGAACTTCAAGTCAATATCTCAATTGTCAAACAATGTTCAACGCCTTTTATATTTTTTCCTGTAGCATGCGAAGCGACGCTCAATTGATTCACGATCGGTACTTCATTCCGGAGCGAGCATCCCAATTCGTGCGCGACGGGCAAATTATGGATAACCAAATCTTGGGCTCCATATGACAGTTCCTTACCGACGTCCGAAGCGTCAAACTTTGTGAAGTGACGTAATACGCAATTGAGGGAATTCAATTGCGTGCTAGCTTTTTTAGCCATAGACATTCCAATTCCGACGAACAGAAATCGAACGTTCGTGCCGAATCCGCGCGGATACACGGCACGAAGTCGATTGCCCACCCTATGAGGATGCGCCGTGACTCTTCAGGCCAATGACGCCGTCGCCGCCCCGAGCGGCATGATCGAGCTCTCCCACAGCTTCGACGCGAACCGGTTCATCGCGGCGCTCGACCGCGACGAACGCGCGGCGCTGGTCGCTCACCTGCAGCTGGTTCACCTGAGATCCGGTCAGGTGCTGTGCGAACCCGGCGAAATGCTGAGCGCCGTCTATCTACCCGTCACGACGGCCGTTTCGTTGCAGTACGTATCGTCGGGCGGCATGACGCTGGAAGTGGCCGAGATCGGCAGCGAGAGCATCGTGTGCGACGACGTGATCGGCGGCAGCGGCAGCATGCCGTGCCGCGCGGTCGCATGCCGCGACGGCTTCGTCTATCGGCTCGACCGGCGCGTGTTCGCGCGCGCGTTCGACGCGTCCCCGGTGATTCGCCATCTGGTGTTCGTGTGCGTGCGGCTGCTGATGGCGCAGGTGTCGCAGATCACGTTCTGCAGCCGCCACCATGTGCTCAAGCACCAGTTGTGCAGATGGTTCCTGCTCGCGTACGACCGCTCGCGCAGCATCGAGATCCAAGTGACCCACAGCATGCTCGCGCAGATGCTCGGCGTGCGGCGCGAGACGGTCACCGACGCGGCGGGCGAAGTCCAGAAGCTCGGCCTGATCCGCCAGTATCGAAGCTCGATCGTGCTCGCGAATCTCGGCGGCCTCGAGAAGATGTCGTGCGGCTGCCGCGCGATCGTGCGCGACGAGATCAACCGGATCCTGTCGGCCGACTCGGGCGTGACGACCGCCGCGCGCACTTGACCGATTCGGCATTTCGGCGCGCCCGGTCGATCGCGTTCAGCCGACTGTAGGGTGGCGAACAGAACGTCGTGCATGCGGATGGTCTACTGATGCCGGACTGCCGGGGGGATGTCAGCGCGCTGCGCGCGTTCGCCCGAGCGGACGACACCACGCACGCCGGAGCAGCACGTGAAAAACGAAATCAGAACCATCCTGAAGCACGTCGCCAATCTCGAAGCCGCGATCGATTCGATCGGCGACGGGGACGATCTTTACGACGCGGGCCTCTCGTCGCTCGACACGATCCAGCTGATGCTCGCGATCGAGAAGCACTTCAACGTCGAGATCCCCGACGAGATGCTGAACCGCAACCTGTTCCGCAGCGTCGACGCGCTCGCGGACGCGGTCGCCAGCCTCCAACGCTCCGAGCATTCCGCATGAGCGCGCTCCTTCCCGAACTCGCGCCCCCCGACGAAGCGTATCGGCTCGACGAGGCCGCCCTCGCCGTCGCGCAGGTCGCCGCGCAACACGCGGATGCGGTCGATCGCGACGCCCGTTGCCCCGTCGAGGCCATCGAGGCGATGCGCGCCCGCCGCCTGCTCGGCGCGATGGTGCCGACCCATCTGGGCGGCGCCGGCGCATCGCTCGCCGACGTCGCATCGGCCTGCTCGATTCTCGGCCGCGCCTGTGCGTCGTCGGCGATGGTGTTCGCGATGCACCAGATCCAGGTTGCCTGCATCGTCGATCACGCGGCCGACCAGGGATGGCATCGGCTGTTCCTGCAGCAGCTCGTGCGCCATCAATGGCTGCTTGCATCGGCGACGTCCGAAGACGGCGTCGGCGGCAACCTGCGCACGAGCCAGTGCGCGCTCGAGACGAACGGCGGCGAGTTCAGGCTGCGCAAAGCGGCGCCGGCGATCTCGTACGGCGACTACGCGGACGGCATCCTCGCGACCGCACGCCGCGACGCCGACGCACCGGCGTCCGAACAGGTGCTCGTGACGCTGCTGCGCGACGGCTATACGCTCACGCGCCGCAACGAATGGGACACGCTCGGCTTGCGCGGCACCTGCAGCAACGGCTTCGTGCTGGAGGCGCAAGGCGCGACGGTCCAGTGCGCGCCGGTGCCGTTCGCGCAGATCGCCGAACAGACGATGGTGCCGGTGTCGCACATCCTGTGGGCCGCCGTGTGGATCGGCGTGGCCGGCGACGCGTTCCAGCGCGCGCATCAGTTCTTCCGCGCGCAGGCGCGTCAGTCCGACGGCGCGCCGTCGCCCGCGGCACGACGGATCGCCGAATCGCTGGACCTGATGCAGGCGATGCAGGCGCGCGTCGACAGCGTGCTGCGCCTCTACGGCTGCGCGTCGGCGCGTTCGTGGTCGGCCGGCATGGCGTGGGCCGCCGAGGTCAACACGCTGAAGACTTACGTATCGACGGCCGCGCTCGAAGTCGTGCAGCAGGCCATGATGATCTGCGGGATGGCCGGCTACAAGAACGGCACACCGTACAGCGTCGGCCGCCATCTGCGCGACCTGCAGGCCGCGCCGCTGATGATCAGCAACGACCGCATCGCCGCCAACACTTCGAACCTGCTGCTCGCCTTGCGTCCGTCGACGCTGGAGAAACTCTCGTGAACGATCGCCTCTCCGTGACTTCGGCCGGCTCCGCCGCCGCGCCCGCCGCGCCCGCCGACGCGCCGCTCGACCGCGCCGGCGTGAACCCGCTGCGCGACGAGCTGGTGGACGCCGGACTGCTGGTGTCGACCGGCATCCAGGGCCTGTTCGGCCGCAGCGAGCGGTTCGAGCGCGTCGTCGAAGCGCTCGACGCATTCGTCACGCGCCTCGGCGCCGATCAGCATGCGGAGGTCCTGCGCTTCCCGCCGGCGATGAGCCGCACCGAGTTCGAGCGCAGCGAATACATGAAGAGCTTCCCGCAACTCGCGGGCAGCGTTCACGCGTTCTGCGGCGACGAACAGCGGCACCAGCGCGTGCTGCAATGCCTCGATCGCGGCGAAGACTGGACCGAAAGCCAGAAGCCGACCTACGTCGTGATGACGCCGGCCGCCTGCTATCCGGTCTATCCGGTCGTCGCGCGCGCCGGGGCGCTGCCCGACGACGGACGCATCGTCGACGTGTTCTCATACTGCTTCCGCCACGAACCGTCGCTCGACCCGACCCGCATGCAGTTGTTCCGGATGCGCGAGTACGTGCGAATCGGCACGCCCGAGCAGATCGTCGCGTTCCGCCGCACCTGGATGGAGCGCGGTACGCGGATGATCGACGCGCTGCGCCTGCCGAACGAAATCGATCTCGCGAACGACCCGTTCTTCGGACGCGGCGGCAAGATCGTCGCCGACAGCCAGCGCGAGCAGAACCTCAAGTTCGAGCTGCTGATCCCGATCGAGCACGACGGCCGTCAGACCGCCTGCCTGAGCTTCAATTACCACATGGACCACTTCGGGCTGCTGTGGGACATCCGCACCGCGAGCGGCGACGTCGCGCACACGGGCTGCGTCGGCTTCGGCCTCGAGCGCCTCACGCTCGCGCTGTTCCGCCATCACGGCTTCGACCTCGACGCGTGGCCGGCCGACGTGCGCGACGCGCTGTGGGGCACGCGATGAGCTTCGTGTCACGCGACGGCGAGGATGCGTCGTTCGACGACGTGCGTCATCGCGCGCGCCACTACCGGCCGCACCCGCTGCACAGTCAGGAGATGGTCTGGAAGCAGACCAACTGCTACGTCGACATGTGGCTCGAGGTGCTGCGCTGGTGGGGGCTCAATCCGTACGCGGCGCTGCCGTTTACGATCGCGATGGACTTCGAGGGCGACCAGTTCACGTTCTTCAAGTTTCCGCACGACGAGCTGGAACGACTGTACGGCATCGTCGTGCAGGAACACTCGATCTACGAGCCGCTCGCCCAGCACATCGAGACGCAGGTCGCGCGCGGCCATCTGATGATCGTCGAGGTCGACGCGTGGTTCCTGCCCGATACGCGCGGCAGCGCCTATCGCACGCAGCATACGAAGACGACGATCGGCATCGACGCGATCGACCGCGCGCGCCGCCAGCTCGGCTACTTCCACAACAGCGGCTATTACGTGGCCGAGGAGATCGACTACGACGGGCTCGTCGGCGGCAGCTCGCCGATGCCGTTGCCGCCGTACGTCGAGTGCGCGAAGCGGCGTTTCGCGCCGCTCGACGAGCGTGTGCTGTGCGACGTGTCGCTCGCCGCCTTGCAGCGGCATCTGCGGCGCCTGCCGCTGGTCAATCCGGTGGCGGCGTTCCGCCGCCAGTTGCAGGCCGATGCGAAGTCGCTCGCCGCGTCGCCGCTCGAGCGCTTCCACGGGTACTCGTTCAATTCGGTGCGGCAGCTCGGCGCGAACTTCGAGCTGTTCGGTCATTACGCGCGCTGGCTGCAGGCGAGCGGCTGCATCGGCCCGTTCGCCGACATACGCGCGGCGTGCGAGCGCATCGCGGCGGAGTCGATGGTGCTCGAATTCCGGCTTGCGCGTGCCTGCTCGCGCGGCAAGGAGGAGCGCGGCGATGCGCCGCTCGACGCGATCGAAGCGGCCTATACCGACCTGATCGCATGCGCGCAGCAGATCAGCCCGCCGCTGCGGCACCTGGTGGCGCCCGTTCGCTGCGAAGCGGCCGCCGTGCCGGCGACGCGGTGACGCGCGCGTCGGCAATGCCGGCGTGGTCGATGCTCGCGACGCCCGCGGGCGCGGCGCCCGCGCCGTCCGATCTTCCGGCCGGCGCCGGGTGGATCGCGGCGCCGGTGCCGGGCACCGTCGCGCAGGCGCTCGCCGTCGCGGGCCGTCTCGACGAGGCCGCGTCGCTCGACGAGCGCGACCACTGGTATCGCGTCGAGCTGCGCGGGCACGGCGCGCGCCTGCTGCGCTTTCACGGTCTCGCGACGCTCGCGCAAGCGTGGCTCGACGACACGCCGATCCTGCACTCGGACAGCATGTTCGTCACGCACGACGTGCGCGTGACGCTCGCCGGCCAGCACACGTTGTTCGTCTGTTTTCGCGCGCTCGCGCCGCACCTGCGCACCGCACGCGCGGCGCGGCGCGCACGCTGGCGCACGCGGCTCGCGGAGCCGGCGACGCTGCGCACGGTACGCACGTCGCTGCTCGGACACATGCCCGGCTGGTTTCCGCATCACGTGCCGACCGGTCCGTGGCGGCCCGTCGACGTGCTCGACCCGGCCGAGGGCACCGTGCCCGCGCATTGCGACCTGCATGCGCGCGTCGACGGCGACACCGGCTGGCTCGACGCCGAGCTCACGTTCGCCGCACCGCTGCCCGACGCGTTCGCGGCCAGGCTGTCCTGCGGCGAGCACCACGCGACGCTCGAACGCGCCGGCGCCGACCGGCTGCTTGCGACCGTCGCCGTGCCGAACGTGCGGCTCTGGTGGCCGCACACGCACGGCGAACCGGTGCTGTACGACATCGCGCTGCATGTCGGCGCCGAGCGCATCGTGCTCGGTGCAACCGGGTTTCGCACGATCGAGCAGCACGCGGGCGACGACGGCAACGGCTTCGGGCTGCGCGTGAACGGCACGCCCGTGTTCGCGCGCGGCGCATGCTGGAGCAGCGCGGCGCCGCTCGCGCTGCATGCGGACGATGCGACCTACGCGCGCCTGCTCGGCCTCGCGCGCGACGCGGGCTTCAACATGATTCGGGTCGGCGGCACGATGACCTACGAAGCCGACGCCTTTCACGCCTGGTGCGACCGGCTCGGGCTGATGGTCTGGCAGGACTTCATGTTCGCGAACTTCGACTACGCGCTCGACGATCGCGCGTTCGCCGACGCCGTCGACGCGGAAGCCGACCAGTTCCTCGCGCGGCGCCGCGCATCGCCGTCGCTTGCGGTGCTGTGCGGCGGCAGCGAGATCGCGCAACAGGCGGCGATGTCGGGGCTCGGCCCGAAACAACGCGCCGTCGAATTGACGGCCGAGCGTCTCGCCGCCCGCGCCGCGGCATGGCGGCCCGACGTACCGTACGTCTCCGATTCGCCCGACGGCGGCGTCCTGCCGTTCGTGCCGCGCGAGCGCGTGTCGCACTACTACGGCGTCGGCGCGTACCTGCGCCCGCTCGACGATGCGCGGCGCGCCGACGTGCGGTTCGCGAGCGAATGCCTCGCCTTCGCGAACGTGCCGTGCGATGCGACGCTGGAGCGCATCGGCCGGCCGCATCCGCACGAACCGCGATGGAAGGCGGCCGTCCCGCGCGATCCCGGCGCGTCGTGGGACTTCGACGACGTCCGCGACCACTATCTGCGCACGCTGTACGACGTGGCGCCCGAGCGCCTGCGGCGCGAAGACCCGGCGCGCTACTTCGAACTGTCGCGCGCGGTGATCGCCGACGTGATGCGCGAGACGTTCTCCGAGTGGCGACGCAGCGGCTCGCGCTGCGCGGGCGCGCTCGTGTGGCAGTTCCAGGACGTGATGCCGGGCGCCGGATGGGGCTTGCTCGATGCCGCGCATCTGCCGAAATCGGGATGGTATGCACTGCGCCAGGTGCTGCAGCCGGTGCAGATCGTCGTGGTCGACGAAGGACTGAACGGCCTCGACGTGCATGTGATCAACGAACGCCCGGCGCCGCTGACGGCGAGCGTCGAGCTGGTGGCGTTGCGCGACGGCCGCACGCCGGTCGCGCGCTGCGGCGGGCAGGTTCGACTCGCCGCGCACGATGCGGTGCGGCTCGGCTCGGCCGAATTGCTCGGGCGCTTCTTCGACTGGACCTACGCGTATCGCTTCGGACCGTGCGAGCACGACACCGTCGTCGCGTCGCTGCGCGGCGACGACGGCGCGCTGCTGTCGCAGGCGTTCCACTTTCCGTCGCGCACGCATCCGGCCGTGTTCGCGCGACGCGATCCGGGCATCGAAGCGCGCGTGTCGCGCGCCGGCGACGCGTGGCACGTCGACATCGACACGCGCCACGTCGCGCGTCACGTGCAGATCGATGCACCGGGCTTCATGCCGCTCGACGACTGGTTCCATCTCGCGCCCGGCGCGACCGCGCGCGTCGCGCTGATCCCGCAACCTATCGGCACACCGCGCATCGACGACGCGCCGCCGAGCGTCGACATTCGCGCGGTCAACGCCGCGCGAACGGTACGCGCAGCGTTGGCCGTCTGACGCCGAGAGAAATGAACCGCCCGCTGCAGCGGCGGCCGTCGCGCGTCAGTCGGACGAGCCCGTGCCGCGCGGCCGCTCGATGCCGTACGCTTCCATCCAGCGATACAGCGTCGCGCGCGACACGCCGAGCTCCCGCGCGGACGCGGCGACGCGCCCCCGCGTGCGCAGCAGCGCGGTTTCGATCGCTTCGCGCTCGATCGACTTGCGGATGTCGGCCACGGACGGCGACGCCGCATCGAGGCAATATTCGAGCTCGAGATCGTGCGCGGTGATCAAACGGCCTTCCGTCATCACGACCGCGCGTCTCACGCGGTTGATCAGCTCGCGGACGTTGCCGGGCCAGTCATGCTTGTAGAGCGCGGTGATCGCATCGCTCGAGAAGCCGCGCACGCGATGGCGCGCGTCGCTGCGAAAGCGCTCGAGCATGTGATGCGCGAGCAGCTCGATGTCCTTGCCGCGCGCGCGCAGCGGCGGCTGGTCGATCCGCATCACGCAGAGGCGATGAAACAGATCCGCGCGGAACCGCCCTTCCTCCATCGCTTCGCGCAGGTCGACGTGCGTCGCGGACACGATGCGGACGTCGACCGGCACCGGATCGCTGCCGCCGAGCCGATGAATCGAGCGCTCCTGCAGGAATCGCAGCAGGCTGGCCTGGCTCTCGTGCGGCAGGTCGCCGATTTCGTCGAGCAGTAGCGTGCCGCCGTTCGCAGCTTCGACGTAGCCGACCTTGCGCGCGTTCGCGCCGGTAAACGCGCCGCGCTCATAGCCGAACAGCTCCGACTGCAACAGGTGCGGCGGAATCGCGCCGCAATTGACCGCGACGAACGGGCCGTTGCGGCGTTCCGAATGACGATGGATCGCGACCGCCGTCAGCTCCTTGCCGGTGCCGGTCTCGCCGAACACGAACACCGGTGCGTCGGTGCGCGCGAAACGCCGCACCGTGTCGAACAGCCTCAGCATCGCGCTGCAGGTGCCGACGATCCCGTTTTCCTGCGATTCGAGCCGCTCACGATCGCGCGCGAACAGACATTCCATGCCGTACGCATGGCCGACGGTATCCGCGATCCTTTGGTGCGACGCGGGCAACGTGATGTAGTCGAAGCAATAGTCGCGCAACAGCGCGCGCACGTTCGCCGACGCCGTCTGGCCGGTCTCGACGAGCGCGACCCACACGACGCCGCGCATCGACGCACAGGTGGACGCGATGCTGCCGATCGCGTCGGCATGGCCGCCGCTCAGGTCGAGGATGCCGCAGGTGATTTCGCCGGAGGTGTCGCGCAACTGGCTCGCGTTCGCGACTACCGTGACCTTCCAGTTGCGCCGCGTCAGTTCCTTGCGAAGCATGACGGACGGCGACTGGGTCCAGTAGATCAGCGGACGCTGCCCGTTGGCCCTCCCTTCGCCGGCACTTTTATCGCGCGTTATTGGGATATTCATAGCGCACCATCACTTTCTCCTCTCCGCGAATCGTTCGCGTGCGCTCCGGGCGGCGGCGCATAGCCACCGGTCCGCGCTGCGTTGCCGCAGCCTTGGCGAAGATCGAAACTGCACACGGCGAGAACCCCCGGAGGTCGAGCCGAATGTCATCCGGCCTCGTTTTCATCGAACTTGAAGAGGAACGTGCGGCCGCGAAGCCACGACGTCCCGGCTTACATGCGACGCGCCATTACCAATGGGCACGCCGGTAAACGGAATTTCCGCTTGCAGTCGCGTCGAGTCGTACACGACAGCCGTGCTCGATACCGAACCGCCGGCCGCCATATCGCTCCCGGACTGGCCGCCTCGTTGCATCCGCCCCGAATTTACACCCGGTCGCCGGACGGTCGTGTTACCAAAAGATAATGCTGAATCCGGCGGTAACCGCGCCGGCACGCCGCCTCCAGCCGACTTTCGATCACCAGTTTTGATTATCCATGAACAATCGAGAGGTTTAGTGGCGAATACCACATTTTCGCAACCTACGCGCCGCGGATTATCCGCGATTTTTGTCGAAATACCCAAGAACGACCGCCACCATCGCCCTCACGTCACATAATTGCCGGCGTGGCCGGGCCGCCGCTTCGAGGCCAGGCGGCGCGCAGCGCGCACGACTGTTACACGTCGTATCGCCTCCGCCGCCCGGCCGCTCAGACCCTCCCCAGCGCCGCGGGCCGCCCAGCCTGCCCGTCGCGCGCGAGGCCGTCGACCGCCACGTCGTCGTGCTGGGCCAGATCGGCAAGGCCGGGAGCGCCGGCCATCTCGTCCAGCAACGCGGCATGGCCGTCCAGCACGAAGCGCGTCAGCTCGCGCCGGAAGCGCGCCGCGCCGAACAGCTCCGCATTCGCGCGACATGCGTGCGGGCTGATCGAGCCGCGCGGCAGCGCCTCGAAGCGCGCGAGCGCGTCGAGCAGCGCGTCGACCGACTGCGTGCGAAAGAACAGGCCGGTAGCGCCCGCGCCCGGCCACGCGCGCACCGACTCGCGCACGCCGCCCTTGCCGTATGCGATCACGGGCGTGCCGCAGGCCTGCGCCTCGACCGGCGAGATGCCGAAATCCTCTTCGGCCGCGAACACGAAGGCGCGCGCGCGCTGCAGGTGGTCGTGCAGCACGTCGAACGGCTGATAGCCGAGCAGCGTGACGTTCGGGCCGGCCAGTGCGCGGATCTTCGCCATCTCCGGCCCGTCGCCGATCACCACGAGACGCCGCTCCGGCGTCCGCGAAAACGCCTCGACGATCAGGTCGATCCGCTTGTACGGCACCAGCCGCGACGCGGTCAGGTAGAACGCCTCCTTGTCGGTGCGCAACGCGAGATGCTCGACGTCGACCGGTGGATAGATCACCGTCGCGTCACGCCGATAGGTCTTGCGGATGCGCCGCGCGATGAAGCGCGAATTCGCGGCCACGCGATCGACGCCGTTCGCCGAGCGCGCATCCCAGTTGCGGATGTAGTGCAGCAACGCGCGCGCGAGCGCCGACTTCGCGCCGTGCGCGAGGCCGGCTTCGTTCAGATACTGATGCTGCAGATCCCACGCGTAGCGCACCGGCGAATGCACGTAGCTCGCATGGAACTGGTCGGGGCCGCTCAGCACGCCCTTCGCGACCGCATACGAGCTCGACAGCACGACGTCGTAGTCAGACAGGTCGAACTGTTCGATCGCCAGCGGAAACAACGGCAGATAGCTGCGATAGCGCGTGCGCGCGAACGGCAGCTTCTGGATGAACGACGTGCGTACCGCGCGGCCGCGCAGGCACTCGCGATCGTCGAGGAAGTCGACGAGGCTATAGAGGTCGGCCTGCGGAAAGCAGTCGATCATATGTGCCAGCACGCGCTCGGCGCCGCCGGGCGACACCAGCCAGTCGTGAACGATCGCTATCTTCAAGTGCGGCCCCTGGTTCTTCCTTCACGTTCGCCATGAGCCGGCCACACGGTTCGTGCGCCGGCCGTCTGCAGCAATTATCCGAAGGGAGCAGCGCGGCCGATGTGTGCTGCCGCACACTGCGCCGTTCGCGCTGCGCGCTCCTGCACGTATACGTAGCGTCAGTACGCTTTCGAACAGACCGGCATACGGCGCATCCGGATCATCGACGTTGCCGCACCGCACGCGCCGCACGGCCCGTGCGGCACTGCGTGTTGAATGCTTCACGCGAGGACCGCATCATGGAATGGCATTGTTGTGAATTCGAACATCTGAGCGCCGTCGATCTCTACGCAATCCTGCGCGCGCGCAACGCCGTGCTGGTGGTCGAGGATGCGCATACGCATCTGGACATCGACGGCAAGGACGCCGGCGCACTGCACGTCTACGCGACGCAGCGCCACGGCGACGCGGCCGAAGTCGCGGCCTACGCGCGCATCCTGCCCGGCGACGACATCGATCCCGACGTCGTGATCGACAAGGTGCTGACGAGCGAGGCGTGTCGCGACGACGATACGCTCGAGCATCTGCTCGAACGCGCGCTGACCGCCGCGCACGCCGCGTGGCCCGATGCCGCGCTGCGCACGCACGTGCCCGCCGCGCGGCAGGCGTTCTACAAGCAGTTCGGATTCCGCAAGGCTTACGGTCCGTTTCTCCATCAGGGCGCGCCGTTCGTCGGCATGATCCGCCCGGCGCAACGCGCTGCCGGCGCGCTGCGTCAGCTGCTGTCTCGCGCGGTGTCGGTGCAGCGCGACCGCAACGAAGAGGCGCGCGCCGACGGCCGCGCTCATGGCCGACTGGCCGCCGATTCCGGAGCCAACCGATGATCCGCACCCTTCGCCAAGTCCCCGATCCCGCGCTGCCGCGCATCCTTCCCGTGATCCTCGCCGGCGGCTCCGGCACGCGCCTCTGGCCGCTGTCGCGCGAGCAGTTTCCGAAGCAGCTGATCGAGCTGACGTCGAACGAATCGCCGCTGTCGGCGACCGCGCGTCGCCTGAACGGCATCGCGAACGCGTCGCTCGACGACACGCTGCTGCTCGTCTGTAGCGAACAGCATCGGACGCTCAGCGCTGCGCAGGTGACCGACCGTGCCGCGCCGGCGCGCATCCTGCTCGAGCCGGCGCCGCGCAACACGGCGCCCGCGCTCACGCTCGCCGCGCTCGACGCGAGCGCGTTCGCGGACGATCCGGTGCTCGCGGTGATGCCGGCCGATCACGTGATCGTCGACGTCGGCGCGTTCCAGGACGCGATCGCACGCGCGGCGCGTTACGCAGAGGAAGGCGCGATCGTCACGCTCGGCGTGTTGCCGCGCCGCGCGGAAACGGGCTACGGCTACATCCAGGTCGGCGCGCCGCGCAACGGCTGCCACGGTAGCCAGGGCGGCTATTCGATCGGGCGTTTCGTCGAGAAGCCCGACGAGGCGCTCGCCGAGCGCTATCTGCAATCGGGCGATTACTGGTGGAACAGCGGGATCTTCGTCACGCGCGCGTCGGTCTGGTTGAAGGCGATCCGCGCGCTCGCGCCCGCGATTCATGCGTCTTGCGAGGCGGCATGGCGCGCGGGTATCGCCGAAGATCCGTTCTTCCGGATCGATGCGGCCGCGTTCGACGCATGCCCGTCCGATTCGATCGACTATGCGGTCATGGAGCGCTTGCCCGAACACGGCGAGCTCGGCATCGAAGGGATCGTCGTGCCGCTCGCGGCCGGCTGGTCGGACGTCGGCACCTGGGACGCGATCTGGGAAATCATGCCGAAGGACGATCACGGCAACGTCGCGCGCGGCCCGATCGTGTTCGAGGACACGCAGGACAGTTTCGTGCGCTCCGAAGGGCGGCTCGTCGCGTGCGTCGGCATGAGGGACGTGGTCGTGATCGAAACGCCCGACGCCGTGCTGGTCGCGAACAAGCACGACGTGCAGCGCGTGAAGAACATCGTCGCGCGGCTGAAGAACGACCGGCGGCCGCAGGCGATCGAGCACCGCAAGGTGCAGCGGCCGTGGGGACACTACGATTCGATCGACCTCGGCGAACGGTTCCAGGTGAAGCGGATCGTCGTCGAGCCGGGCAAGCGCCTGTCGCTGCAGATGCACTATCACCGCGCCGAACACTGGATCGTCGTGCGCGGCACCGCACGCGTCACGCGCGGCAGCGAGACGTTTCTGCTCAGCGAGAACGAATCGACGTACATCGCAGTCGGCGAAGTGCATCGCCTGGAGAATCCCGGCAGGATTCCGCTCGAGATCATCGAGGTGCAATCGGGCGACTATCTCGGCGAGGACGATATCGTGCGGTTCGACGATCAGTACGGCCGGCCGGTCGACGCGCTGCCTGCGGAGCAGGCATAGCGCGGCGGCGATACCGCGCGCCGTGAGCGGCGCGCGGTCGAGCGGTGCTTACGCGCTGGCGCTCGACCCGTGCTTGCCGCCGTCAGTTGCGCTTGGCGACTGTGCGCACATGCGGCAGCAGCGCGACGTTCGCGCCAACCACGTCAGGCGCGATCGCTCGTGATCGCAGTGCGCCCGCACACGGTGCGGCCGTCGCGTCGGCGGCCGTGCAATCGCGTCCCGGACCGACCCGCACCGGCATCCCGCCGATCTCCGACAAGCGGTTGTCGGCAAGCTGAACACCCGACACGTTGCCCCACAGCCGAATGCCGTCGAACCGCGCGTGCGACACGCGGTTGCCGATCACGGCCACGCGCGTCACCGTGCCCGACCACGTGCTGACGTCGATCGCCGCCTGCTGCGTGAGCGGCCGCGGATCGCTGCGCCCGCTCGCGGTCTGGATCGATGCGATCACGTTGCGCTCGATGCGGACGTTGGACGCGCCATAGGTGTGGTAACTGTCCTCCTGCGCGACGAGGATGCCGGCGCTCACCTGCACGTCGTGCACGACGTTGTCCGAGATCGTCACGTCGGCGCCGCCGACCACCGTGATCCCGCGGCCCCAGGCGTTGCCTTCAAGGACGTTGCCGGTGATGAGCACGTTGCGGCTCAACGCGCCGTCGGCGGCGTAGCTGACCACGGCGATCATGTCGTCGCCGGTGTCGCGCACGACGTTGTGCCGCACCAGCACGTTGCGCGCGCCGTGCGTGATGTGGATGCCGTCCGCGAGCGTGGACAGTACGCGATTGTCGACGATCGCGACGTCCGCGCCGCCGAACACGAAGATGCCCGCGCTGGCGCCGCCGTCGATCACGTTGTCGAGCACCTGCACGTCGCGCCCGGTGACTTCGACCTTGGTCGACGCCGGTGTATCGAGGCGCGTCGCGCCCGTTCCGCTCAGGCGGAAGCCGGCGAGCGTCGTGCCGTCGCCGCGCAGCTCGATCGTCTGATCGGCGGCATCGGTTGCGCTCAGCGTCGCGCCGTAACCCGATACCAGGACGTGCGGCTGCCGCACGACGAGCGAACGGCCGACGACATAACGCCCCGGCACGAACGTCAATCGCTGACCGGGCCGCAGCGCGTCCAGCGCGCGTTGCAGCTCGTCCGCCTGGTCGGTCGCATTCGGCGCGGGACGAACGTAAACGTTGGCGCTGTCGGCGGGACGCGCGCTGCGTGCCGGCGCGCGCGACACATCGTCCGCGTGCGCCGGTGCACCGAGCGCGCCGGCCAGCGTCATGCCGGCCAGCACGCGAGACAAGCATCCCGGTCTGCGCATATCGAAACGTTTCTCCATAGCGGCCGCGCGTGGCGGTCGGCGAGACGATCGAGCGCCGCTCAACCGACGCCTCAACGAATCCGCCATTCGATCCGCTCAGCCATTCGCTTCGCCGGTCGCGAGCACACCGCTCGCGCGCCGCGACGTGAGTGCATGCGCGAGCTTCACGAACGGCGCTTCGCACAGCAGGTAACCGGCCCACGACAACGGAATCAACGGCAGCAGCGGCACGATCATGTAAACGCCGAGCGGCCATCCGACCAGATGAAAGCGCTGGCACAACCAGAACGCCGCAAACAGCGGAAGGCTGTGCAACAGATAGACCGAGTAACTGATCTTGCCGATCCACGCGAGCGGACGGTTGCGCAGTTTGAGCACAGTCGCCAGCATCGCGAACGCCGCGATGCCGATCATGTATGCGAGCGAGATCGGCAGATGAAACGCGTTGTGATGCCGCCAGTCGTCGATCGCGCCCGCGAGCGCGACGCCGACCACCGCTATCGTCACGTACGCGAGCGCCGCCCGGTACGTCATCGACAGCCGGGACAACGGCCCGCTTGCGGCCAGCCGCAGACGCAGCAGTTTCGACGGAGCGTCATAGGCCTGGCGGAAACAGGCGCCCCAGAACATGATGCCGAGGTGATACGGCATCGTCTTGTACTGACTGAGCATCTCCGCCGGGAACACGTGCAGCGCGACCGTCGACGCGAACAGCGCACACAGCGCGACCGTGACGACACACAAATGCAGCATCCGATGCAGCCAGCCGCACCAGAACAGAAGCAGGCACACGACATAGAAATACAGCTCGGTCTCGAGCGTCCAGCCATGCGGCAGGATCAGGCTCGCGCCGAACGCAGCCGGGATCATCGTCACGTTCGCCAGCATCCCGTGCGCGTCCATGGTCTTGTCGAACAGTACCCAGTGAACGAAGTAGCCGGCCGGCAATGCGAGCCAATACGCGGGATACAGCCGGAAGAAGCGCCGAATGACGAACCGCTTCGTGCCCGGGCCGAGGTCGCCGTGCAGGCTGGTCGGAATCAGCATGCCGCTGATCGCGAAGAAGATCACGACGCCGATCCGGCCGAAGTTCACCGACCGCTGCAGCGCGTCGAGCGCCCGCTGCGAGCCGGCCAGCTCGACGAACCGCTCCGCGTAATGCGTCCATATGACGAGGATCACCGCAATCGCGCGCATCGCGTCGATATGCTGAAATCGCTCCGGATCTTTCGCTGTTGACATGACTGGAATGGTGACGGCTCAACACACGGGGCTGCCCGTACGGGAATCGGAACATCCGGCGCCGATCACCGACAACGCAGACGGAATCGCCCGCCCCGTTCGCAGGCGGATCACCTGCGTGCCACGGCCGAGCGTGCTTTGAAAACTTCGTCGCGCCACGCCGCGTGGCGACGACGACGACACGAGCGCGGCGGCGACGTCCGGCATCGCCCGCCGTGCTTCACCTGGCGTGCGCATGTCTCGCGTCGACGCAATACCACCAGATCAGCGCGAGCAACGCGTAAAACGCCGTGCGCGAGCCGAACATCATCCAGTACTCGCCCTGCTGAACCGCGAACGTCGCATAGGAGAACACCTTGGCGATGAGCCACAGCATCACGACGCCGCCGCGCATCGCGACGAGGATCTGCAGCGCGCCGAGCGCGCCATACACCAGCCCCGTCATCGCGACGAACAGCGCGCCGCCCGCATAGCCGAACCAGTACACGGGCACGGCCATGTTCCCCATCGTGAACGTGACGTCGTCGAACATGTACGCGCGCAGCACGCTCGGCTCGGTGTACGACATCATCAGATCGCGCAAGCCGCTCGGCTCGGATTCGTCGAAGAAGGTCGGCATGGTCCACGAGCGCAGCGAACTCACGAAACGCCAGAACGCATCGGTGCCGCCGAGCCGTGGCGCGGTGAACATATGGGCGTCGTTGTCGACCACGTACCACGGCTGCCCTTGCAGCAGGAAGCGCGACGACAGCATGTCAGCCACTTCCAGCCCTTGACCGCGATACGAGTAGATGATCGACACGGCGCCGAGCAACAGCGCGAGGCCCGCGCCGATGCCCAGATAACGCACGACCGGCTTGCCGTTCATCGCATGGATCGCGATGAACGGCGCGAGCGAGCACAGCCCGATGTGCAGCACGGCCATGAACTGCTCGCCGTGCATCACGTTGAGCGCGAGATCGACCGCCATCGTCAGGATCGCGGCCGCCCGGATGCGCTTGTCGGGGCTAGTCGCGATCGTGCCCAGCAGGAAGCCCATGAACGACTGGTTGTTCAGGAACAGGTTGAACATCGTCCCGTTCGACGAGTCGTTGCGCAGCGCATAGCGGTTGATGCCGGAAAACAGCGAGAACCCGGACGTCAGCCCGGCGAGCACGCCGATCGCGATGATCGTCGACGCGAGCACGAATCCGATCGCGATGCTGTGCGGCTGCAACGTGATCCGCGCCTTGATCGGTACGCGCACCGGACGCTCGTCCAGGAACCGGTCGAACGCAACGAGCGCACAGACCACGAAAATCACATAGAACGACAGCAGCCGGCTGAACGCGCCGGTCGTGTCGCCGATCACGTCCGTTTCCGTCAGATAGCCGCCGTTCTCGAGCCCCACGCCGGCGAGGAACGCGGTCATGCCGATCGCGAGCACGTACAGCATCGACACCGCGAACACCGGCCGCGACCTGACCAGGCCGACCAGCGCCGCCGTCGCCAACAGCAGCGTGCACAGCGCGCTCGATTCTTTCAGGCCGAGCGCCGGCATCGCCGCATTGAACAGCAGCGCGAGCGCGAACAGCGTCAGCAACATCACGCCGCTCGCAGAAGCGACGCCGCGGCCGCCGCCCATCGTTCCCGTGGTTCTATTCATGCTGGCTCATGCATGGCTCATGCTGATTCATGCTGCTGCAACCCGAAGTTGCGTTCGACCGTCGGCGCCGCGCGTTGCGGCCGGTAAGGCGCGCCCGGCTGCCGCGCGCGGTCCATCCCGTTGCGATCGGTCATGTGTCACGCTCCGTGGCGATCGCCGTCACGCAGCCTTGCCGAGCAGTTCCTTTCTTACGCGCGTCCATGCCCTGAACAGGAACGTCTCGGCCGCAACGTCGCGACGGTCCGGCTGCGCGCGCGGCCCCTTCGCATCGCGATACGCGTTCGCGTAATAACCGTAGCGAAGCGGCGAAGGATCGAAACCGTTGAATACGAGGCCGTCGACCTTCGCGCCGATCCGTTGCAGGTTCTCGACCGCTTCCGCAACGTCGGCGCTGCCGATCGAGCCCTGCCGCGCGACCATCAGCGTGATGTCGGCGAACCGCGCCAACATGGCGACGTTGGCGGCCGGACGGGTCAGCGGCGCGTCGACGACGATCATGTCGTATTGACTGCGCAGTCGTGCGAGCAGCGCGTCGAGCTTGTCGGCGCCGTACAAATTGCGCGCGGGCTGCGCGTGGGTTCCGGCCGGCAGCACGTCGAGGTTCTCGTCGACGCGGCGAATCGCCCGCTCGGGATCCAGCGATTGCTTCAGTACGTCCGACAAGCCTCGGTCCGCCTTCACCCGCAGCGCGTGCTCGATGCCGGATTGCCGCGCGTCGGCGCGCAGCAGCAACGTCTTGAGGCCGTCTTCCGCGAACAGGCACGCCAGGTTCGCGGCGATCATCGACTTGCCCTGCCCCGGCTCCGGGGACGTGATCAGCACCGTCTTCGAGCGGCCGTGCTCGACGCCCGTCTTGCAACGCAGCAGCAACGCGAGATTGGCGAGCGCTTCGGCGAGCGGCGTGTCGGGGTCGTCCCTGACGGCGACCGACGCCGGGCGACCGAGTGCATCGCCATCGACCGGCTGCGGCAACGACGGCAGTATGCCGAGCATCGGGACGCCGACCGCCGCCTCGAGATGCTTCGGATCGCGCACGCGCCGGAAGAACCACGCGTAGCCTTGCGCGGCCGCGGCGCCCAGGATCAGGCCCACCGCGGCGCCCAGTGCGAGCACGAGCATCCGCTTCGGGCGAATCGGCTTGTCGGTCGGAACCGCCTTGTCGACGATCGACGCATTGCCGACCGTGCCTGCTTTCGCGATCTGCAGCTGCTGGGTGTTGTTCAGCAAGCCCACGTACAGCTGGTTGTTGACCTCGACATCGCGGGCGAGCCGCAGATAGGTCTGCTGCTGAGAAGGCAGATGCGCGACCTTGTCTTTCAACTCGGCCGACTGCTGATCGAGCGTCTTCAGCTTGTTGACGACGGCGGTCAGCTGAGGCTGCCCGGCCACGTACTTCGACGACAAGTCCTGATACTCGAGCTTGGCCTCGAGCCGCGCCTTGTCGACGAGCGCCAGTTGATCGATCAGCAACCTCACGTCGCCCTGCGAATCGATCGAGCCCTGCGCGTTGCGAAACGAATTCAGCGCCTGCTCCGCCTGCTCCAGGCGGGCCTTCACCACCGGCAGTTGCGTCTCGAGGAACGCGAGGCTGTGCTCGGCGTCCTCGGAACGCCGCCTTGCGTTCACGTCGAGATAAGCGGCGGCGATCGCATTGAGCAGCCGCGCGGCGGACACCGGGTCACGGCTTTCGAGGCTGAGCTGCATGACCCCCGACTGCCGCTTCGTTTCCGCGCCCGCCAGCTTCGTCAGGACCGAATCGAGGCGCTCGGCTGTCGTCACCCGCCGTACGCGGAATTCCGTACCGGCGCGCGCGACGATGCGCGCGATGTCGACGCGATAGCCGTTCGCTTCGCTCGGCTTGCCGATTACGCCCTTCAGCACTTCCTGTCCGTCGCTGTCCTTCAGCGAGAACCGGTTGCCGGCCAGATAATCGAGCTCCAGCTTCTTGTCGATCTGCGATTCCGGTACGTCGAACCTGTGGAATTCGATGCGCTCACCGCCCCAGGCGAAGAACGGCGTACTGAACGGCGCGATGACGAGCCCGTCCGCGTCCTTCGGCAACACCGATTCGACGAACCCGCCGACGAGCGGAATCCGGTTGCCGACGGTCGCCTCGGCCTGCGCGACAGTTTCTTCGATGGCTTGCGTGACGACCGTGCGCGAACGCGCGACGTCGATTTCGCCGATTACCGCAGAGTTCTGAATGTCGAGTGCGTTCGATATTTCGGAAAGCGCGCCCAACGCGCTATGTTTGTTTTCCTGAACCTGAATCAGCGTATCGACGGAGTAAACCGGCGCAGCCGAAACGGCATAAATCAATGCCAATAAAAAACAGCCCAGAAAGACCGAAATAAATGCATAACGATAATCGAGCACGTTCTCCAGCAATTCGGTCAGCGCAAACCGCGGCGCGTCGCGGGAAATACTGCCCGCTCCGTCCCGGTATTCATTAGATGCGGCTCTATCCAATGTCATGCATATGCTCCCAAATTGCTGCCCACACAGGCGGGTGGCGACGGTACGCGCATGGCCGTCCGTGCCGCGCGGCTCGTCCGGGCACGGCCCGCCGGCGCGCCTGCGCCGCACCGGATGGCGGGCCGGCGAAGCATGCACGCGCCGGCCACCGCCCACGAAACGCCATTGATTCTGTTTACCCGAGCCACTATGCGTTAAACCCGCCGCCCACTAAGTGCGATGGCTTACATTAATGGCCACTCAGTGCGCCGACCACTGGGTCGCCGACCGGTCTCATGCTATGTTGGGTGGCCTGTTGTTAAACGTGCGCGCAAGCGATGACATCAAGAACCGGTGCCGTTTCACGAGCGCGCGATTCCATCTCGTTCGTCCGTCGCTTCACCTCGATTTAACGGTCTTTATCAAACGACGTGCAATCGCCCGCTTGATTCGAATCCGGGTCATGGCCGGCCGGCAAGCCGAATGGCCGATCGCGCGCCGGGCAACATCGTGTCGCGTCGGCGTCCGTGCTGCGTCGCTTCGAACCGAAGCGACGCAGCACTTGAGAGACGTCGCGCAATGCTCTTCTGTCTACCATCGCGAATGACGACATGAACAACCACTCGCTATCCGATACGCTCGCGCCGACGCGCAACGATGCGCCGCTGCGACAGACGCGCGTCGCGCTCGCCGTGGCGCTTGCCGCGCTGCTGTCCGCCTGCGCAATGGCGCCGGGCCAGCACATGATCGCGCCGGCCGCGTTGCCGGTCACGACGGCCGACAACGGCGACGTGACGAGCGACATGAAGGTCGCGGTCAAGCAGATCGATCTGACGCTGATCGGCCAGATCCATGCGGCCCAGAAAGGTCATACCGCCGCGCCGATCCCCGGCAATCTGCTCGGCAAGCCGAGCGGCTACAAGCTCGGCCCCGGCGACGTGCTGCAGATCACCGTCTGGGATCACCCCGAATTCGCGGCCGCGGTCGGCCAGCCGACGCCGAATACCAGGCCGTCTGACGCAGCGCCCGGCTTCGTCGTCGACAGCGACGGCAACGTGCAGTTTCCCTTCGTGCCGCAGCCGATTCACGCGGCCGGCAAGACGGCCGCGCAGGTGCAGCGCGAGCTCGACGCCGAACTCCGCAAGGTGTTCATCAAGCCGCAGGTGACCGTGCGCGTCGCGTCGTTCCGCGCGGAGCAGATCTATGTGGACGGCGAAGTGCGCGCGCCGGGCTCGCAGGCGATCAACGACATCCCGATGACGCTCGTCGAAGCCGTCAATCGCGCGGGCGGCTTTGCGCCGAGCGCCGACCAGAGCCGCGTGACGATCACGCGCAACGACACGATTTATCCGGTCAACGTCGCGCAGATGACGAAGACCGGCCGCAGCCCCGCCGCGATCATGCTGCAGCCGGGCGACCTGCTGCACGTGGCCGCGCGCGACGACAATCCCGTGTACGTGATGGGCGAAGTGAACAAGCCGCTGGCCGTGCCGCCGCAGCGCGACGGCACGCTCACGTTGAGCGCGGCGCTGTCCGAGGCCGGCCAGTTGAATCAGCAGACGTCGAACGCCGGACAGGTATTCGTGCTGCGCAAGGATGCCGACAGCCCGCCGGTCATCTATCACCTCGACCTCGAATCACCCGTTTCGATGCTGCTCGCGAACCAGTTTCCGCTCGCGTCGAAGGACATCGTCTACGTCGACAATACCGGACTGGTCCGCGCGAGCCGCGTGCTGAACCTGCTGCTGCCGGCCATCAGCGCCGGGTTGACCGGCGCGCTCATCACGAAGTAGGCGGCGGTTCGCGGGAAGGCGGCGGCAGTGCGCGCCGCCTTTCCGGCGCAGCACCGAGGCCGCGTGGAGATCCGGCGCGTCACACCCTCACCGCTCTCCCTACCACCCCACCCCGCGCATGATCGCGTCATCCCGAACGCGCCGACAGGTTCAGCAGGCCCACGCGTTCGCGGCACAGCACGTATGCGAGCGCGACCGCCACGGCCGATTCGGCGATCAGCACCGCGATGGCCGCACCGCGTTCCGCGAACAGCATCGCGAGCGGCGGCAGCAGCGTCACGTTCAGCGCGCCGGACGAAATCAGGATGATGCTGAAAGTGCGCTTCATGCCCATCGGCAGCATCGTCTGAACGCCGAACAGGTCGGTCATGCAGGCCATGAACGGCACCAGCGCGAGGCAGCGCAGCACGCCGACCGTCGGCGCGAACGCATCGCCGTACAGCATCCTGACGACGAACGGCGCGCATACGTAGATCGTCGCCGACATCGCCAGCACCAGCGCGCCCTGCAGCACGATCAGCTTGCGCAGGAACGCGAACGCGTCGTCGCGCGCGTGGTGCATCAAGTACGTGACGTGCGGATAGGTGGCGGCCCTCAGCGGTTGCAGCAGCCCGACCGCGGCGCGGATCAGCTTGTCGCCGGCGGCAAAATAGCCGGCCGCGACACTGCCCGAGACGATGCTCAGCAACACGGTGTTGGTCGACGCGTAGAACGAGATCGACGTCGATGCGAGAAACACCTGCGAGCCGCCTTTCAGCGCGGCGGCGATATCGGCCACGCCGACGCGCACGCTGTCGACCTCGCGCCGCAGGAACAGGTACGCGAGCAACGTCACGCCGCACAGCACCGGCACCGCCGCATTGATCGCGACCGCGTGCAGCAGATCGTCCGGCGTGCGCACCCAGGCGAAGAACGCGACGACGCTGCATGCGCGGTACACGACCACCGTGACGCTGTAGACGCTCAACTTCTGGATGCCCTGAAAGTACCAGCCGGGCGTCAGCGCCGCGCCGACCGCCATCCCGAACCCGATCAGCAGCGCCGTGCGTTCCGCCGCGAAATGCGGGACGAGCAGCGTCAACGCGAGCAGCACCGCGAACCCGGCGACCGTGATCGCCCATTGCGCGCTGACGGTCGCCCAGAAGATGCGCGAGCGCTCCAGCTTGCCGTTCGCGAGCGCGACGCGCGGCGTCGCCGTCAGGTCGAAGCTGTAATTGGCCAGATTGATGAAATACGTGGTGACCGCGAGGACGAACGACAGCCGCCCATACTGCTGCGGCCCGAGCACGCGCGTCAGCAGCGGCAGCGTCACGAGCGGCACGACATACGTCGAGATTTGCAGCGCGAACAACAACGCAAAGTTTTTTCGAACAGCGGTCATCGGGCTTTCAGGCGGTGAGAGAACGGTGTGCCGACCGTCAAGGCGCACACGCGCGCGGTGCGTGCGCGTCGATGCCGAGCACCGCACACAGCGACGCGGCGTAGCACTCGACCGAGTAAGGCGACCAGTCGTAGCGACGATCGGCGATAGCGAGATGCGTGCGCAATTCGGCGAGCGCACGCGCGAAGCCGTCGGGCGTGTTGCGGTAGAGAATCTTGTGGCCGATCTCGTCGCCGAACGTCGACAGGCTGCCGATGTCGTGGACGAGCGCCGGCAAGCCGAGCATCGCAGCCTCGACGATCACGAGCGGCGCATTCTCGGCCCAGATCGACGGCAAGATCAGCGCGTCATGGAGCGGGAGCGCGGCAAACAGCGTGGCATGGTCGACGCGGCCGGCGAAACGCAACCGCCCCGATTCGACGAGCGCCGCGTATTGCCGCTCCAGCTCGCCGCGCTCCGTTCCGTCGCCGTAGACGGTCAGCGACGCGATCGCATCGCCGGCCGGCCCGCTCATCAGCGCGAGGAACGGCGCGAGGCCCTTGTCCCAGTCCACGCGGCCGACGAAGGCGAGATCGAGCCGCTCGCCGCGCGGCGGTTTCGGCGGACGCGGCACCAGCGTCGAATCGATCGGGTTGCGCACGAGCGTCGCGCGGGCGCGACCGCGCTGCGCGATCAGATCGCGCATGAACGGACTCGGACACAGAATCTCGTCGAACAGCCCAAGCGGATCGAACAGCGTATCGACCGCATGCCAGTGCAGCTTCTTCACGACGTCGTGGACGAAGCCGCGCGGGCTGGCCGTCATCGCGATGCGCCGGCGGCTGCGCAATCGTTCGATCGACAACGGCTGCGCGCGGCCGCGCGAGTAGACGAGCAGGCTCGGGTTGTAGAACAGCAGGTGGTAGTCGTGCGCGGTCATGAACAGGCCGCAATCTGCGTGGCGCTTGTAGCGCGCGAGCACGGGCAGGATCGCGCTCGACAACAGGTTGTGGTAGTTGTGCACGAGGATGCGTTGCGGGCGAAACCGGTCGAGCAGCGCGTCGAGCGCGCGGGCGGCGGCAGGCGACCACGCATGCGCGCGCGCGCTGCCGGCCAGCTCGGGCACCGCCTGCTGATCGAACGTCTCGACTGCGACGCCGTCGCGTGCGCGCAGCACGTCGGCGGACAGCCGGTACACCTCCTCCGCGCCGCCCTTGCGCGCGAAGTCGTTGATCACCAGCACGCGCATCACGCTCGCCCCCGGCCGCCGCAATGCCGGGCGCGCGAGGCCGCGTCGTGCGCCGACGCGTCGAAGCGCGCGCGCATCGCGCGCTCGCCGTGACGGCCTTTCCACTTCCGATGTTTCCGGCACGCTTGCTTCATTGTCATTCCTGGGCGGGGTCGCGGCTGCGCCTGCGAACAGGCTCGCATGAAAATTCGACAGCGTCAGGATACGGCCGCCGACGCGCGCGATCTGTTCGTCCGGTTACGTTGGCGGCAGGCGCCGTGCTGCGGCGATGCGGCTCGCGAAGCGTACGGGCGGCTGCGACGATGCGATCGCCGCATGCCGCGCGAACGTGCCGTAAGCGCGCTACAGCGGTGCGTGCTCGGGCTGCGCGGGCATGGCGAGTTCGGCCGGCGCATCCCAGCCGGACAGCAGCGTCGCGCAGCGCGTCACGACGTACTGCGCGGCGACATCGCCGTGCAACGAATGATCGAGCGCGTCCTTCATGTCGACGGACACGTTCGGCAGATGCGCGAACGCATGCGCCGCAGGACCGAAGTGGCGGACGAGCACGTCGACGCCCGGGTCGAAAGTGCCGTAGACCAGATGCGTGCGGATGCCGCGCGCCGACATGTCGCGCAGCATGCCGCGCGGCGTGTCCTTGCCGGGCCGCCAGCCGAGATGTTCGCCGACACGCTTGAGCGGCCCCGTCGCGACCCCCGCGGCGAACCGGAACATCGCACGCAGCACCGGCCGCAGGTCGCGTCCTTCGGTCAGCAGCCGGCGCAGCTTGCGACCGCAACGTAGCGACGCCCAGTAGCCGCGCATCGAATTCGTCTGGTTGTTCAATGCATCGGCGAGCGTTTGCCCGCGCGGCCAGACGAACGCCGGCAGATTCACCGCGATCACGCCGGCCAGTTGCTCGCGCGCGGCCGCATGAAGCGACGCATACGCGCCGGAGCAGATGCCGAACGCGACGATCTCGCGATGCCCGTGCGCGTTCAGCCAGCGCGCCGCCGTGACGACATCCGCGATCGCCTGATCCGAATACGGAATGTTCGACTGATCGTCCGTCGCGCGCGGGCCGCTGTCGCCGACGCCGGTCGAATCGATGCGCAGGCTGCTGATCCCCGCCGCCGCGAGCGAGCGCGCAAGCCGGACCGCGAAGCGACCGTCGGCGACACGCGGATTGGTCGCCGTATTGGCGATCAGCAGCGTCGGTGCGGCAGCGCGCCGGACCATGCCGGCCGGCTCGCACAGCACGCCGATCATTCGAGCCGGCTCGACGGCGACGATACGTTCGACGCTGCTCTGCGCCGTCAACGTCACGCCCAGCCCGGCGCCGGGTAGCGGCCCGCGTACGCCACCGTCGGTGCCGTCGTCGATCCAGTTCACGACCGTGTCGAGCAAGCCGGCGGGCAGCCGCGACCACACCGGCTCGCGCATCATGCCGCCCCAGTCGGCGCAGGTGCGCATCTCCACCGACACGCCGCGCGCCTCAAACGCATCCGCGAGCGCGGAGCCGTCGCCGTAGGGCGCATCGACGAGTAACGCGCGCGCGGGCAACACGCGCGCGCTTGCGACGCACTCGCTCAGATTGATGCTGCGCAGGCGCTCGACGAGATCTTCGGGATACACATGGCCGAGCACGCGCAGCGGCCGTTCGTCGCGAACCGCGTCGCGCACCGCGGGCGATACGTTGTCGAGCCAGCTTTGTGCGACGAGCGACAGCTCGCGCAGATAGCCGCGTCCGCGCACCACCGGCGCCAGCGCGACGAAGCGGGTCAATTCGGGAATGCCGTCCGCGGCCAGCAACGCCAACGTGGCACCGGCGCGCATGCCGACGACGGACAGCGTATCGACGGCGACGCGCTCGCGCAGTGCGTCGACCGCATGCCGGACGCTCGCGAGCATGCGGTCGAAGCGTTCGGCATCGTGTTCGTCGCCGAGCGAGTCGCCGCTCGCCGGGTAATGGAATCGCAGCACCGGAAAGCCGCGCTCCGCGAGGCGCTCGGCGAGCGAGCGCACGAGCTTGTGAAGCCACAACGCCTCGTGGCCGAGCGGCTCGCAGATCACGATCCCATGCGACCGATCGCCCGCGTGAAGCCAGCCGACACAACCGTCGAACTGAATCGGCATCATGATGCGGTCCTCGCGCTGAACGCCCGATGCGCCGGCGCTCCGCCTCGGGGCGAGCAGCCGGACTGCGAAAAGCATTGCACGTACATCGGCGGGCGCAGCCGCAGCGTGCGCGCGCAGCGCACACGCATGCCCGGGCGGCCGCATTCGACGGATCGGGAACGACTGACGTTGCGACGCGTTGAGCCGTATCCCCGTAGCCGGCTCCGTCCTTGCGTATCGATTTGGGTTCCCACGAATACACCCGTATATGAAAACACCCGCATGCCCGAGCGGGCCGCGCGTGTCTGTCGAGCATCACCTGACGTGCAGGCGCCTCTGGGTTGAGCTTGGTCTTTGCAATTGTTTGATTCGTGCTGCGCCACCTGGCCGTTACGCGCTCGCGGAATCGGCGTCGCAGGCCTGGCACTCGGCCTGCTCCCACGCGGCGATTAGGCCATTCGATGCCGCCGCATTCGGTACGGCACATTACATTTTCAAAACACGCCCTCCGGCGCGCACCCGGCGATGCGGCATCACGCGATTGAATACCGTCCCGCGCGATGCGTATGTGAGCCACCTCACTTACGTTCGTCGCAGTGCACCAACGGCGTTTCGGCGGCCGGTTCAGTGCGCGGCAATGTGCAGCGTTTTCGACGCAACCGCCGGAATGCAGGTAGTTGTTACGACGCTGCATCGCGGCACTCGGGAACGATGACCGCGTTTTCGCGACCCCGCACGACCGCGTCAAAAAAAGATCGTACGTATCGGTACAAACACCGATGCTGTAGCCAAACTACATTCGTAGGATTGGTCGCTGCAGAGAATCGCTACATACGATTCGGCAGCGTTCGACGGTCCGCGTCGCCGTCGTCGGTGCCGTTCGCGCCCAACCGGCCGTAACGATTCCCCGCCCGGCGTGGCGTGCCGACGCGCAATCACCGTGCATCGCCGGCCGAAGGCGTTCGATGCGAATCGATCGAACGTGTGCAGCTCCAGACATCATCCGAACAACCGGCAATACGATCATGGAGAGCAACATGCGGGACAAACTCTGGCCGGCCGCCGTGCTGGCAGCGACCCTCTGCACCAGCGTCTATGCGGCCAACGCCGATTTCGATTCACCGGGCAGTGCAGCCGACGCGTTCGCGTCGTCGGCCGCGCAGCAGCGCGCCGACCTGCTCGTGCGCAAGATGACGCTCGACGAAAAGCTGCAGTTCATCCATTCCCAGTACGAGATGTCGAAGGTGCCGGGCGGCGGCGCCGGTTATATCCAGGGCGTGCCGCGGCTCGGCATTCCCGACCTGAACATGGTCGACTCGGCAACGGGCTCCGGCAGCACGTCGCAGCCGAGCACGACGTTCCCCGCGACGATCGCGCTCGCCGCGAGCTGGGACCGCCGGCTGTCGTACGACTTCGGCAAGCAGGTCGCGATTCAGTTGCGCGCGCAAGGGTTCGGCATGGGCCTCGGCGGCGGCACGAATCTCGCCCGCGAGCCGCGCGGCGGCCGGCTCTTCGAGTATCTCGGCGAAGACCCGATGCTTGCCGGCGAGCTGCTCGCGGAACGCACGATCGCGACGCAGCAGCACAAGGTGATCGCGACGATCAAGCACTACGCAGGCAACGAACAGGAGCATGGCCGGATGGGCGGCAACACGCAGATGGATGAGCGCACGCTGCGCGAGCTCTATCTGCTGCCGTTCGAAATCGCCGCGAAACGCGGACAACCCGGCAGCGTGATGTGCAGCTACAACCGCCTGAACGGCACGTATGCGTGCGAGAACAACCATTTGCTCAACGACGTGCTGAAGAACGAATGGGGCTTCCAGGGGCAGGTGCAATCGGACTGGGGCGCGGCGCACAGCACCGCCGCCGCGATCAACGCCGGGCTCGACGAGGAAGAGGACGTCGGGCCGACCGTCTACCTGACGCCCGAGGCCGTCAAGCAGGCGATCGCGAACGGCTCGGTATCGACCGCGCGCCTCGACGACATGGTGCGCCGCAAGCTGGCCGTGATGATCCGCGTCGGCGTGATGGATGACCCAGCGAAGGCCGGCGGCACGATCGATTTCGCGGCCGCGAACCGCTTCGCGCAACGGGTCGCCGAGCAGTCGATCGTGCTGCTGAAGAACGACGGCAACCAGTTGCCGCTGGTGGCGTCCGCGCTGTCGCGCATCGCGGTGATCGGCGGGCACGCCGATGCGGCCGTGCTGTCCGGCGGCGGCTCGGGCAACACGCGCGACCCCGTCACCGGTTCGTTCGCCGGCTGCGGCGGGCTGGTGTTCGGATCCTCGACCGGTTGCAGCTGGTGGCGCAATCCGTGGCTGAAGGTCGACGTGCCGATCGTCGCGGCGATCCGCGCGCTCGCGCCGTCCGCACGCGTGACGTTCGCGGGCAACAGCGATCAGCAGTCGCCGTTCCGCGCCTACACGCAGCAGGAAATCGATCAGGCCGCGACGCTCGCGGGCCATTCCGACGTGGCGATCGTCGTGGTCGCGCAGCCGGCCGGCGAGGACTTCGGCGATCTGCAGAGTCTGCGCCTCGCGAATCCGTCGAATCAGGATGCGCTCGTCGAAGCGGTCGCGCGCGCGAATCCGCACACGATCGTCGTGGTCGAGAGCGGCAATCCGGTGTTGATGCCGTGGAAGGATCGCGTGTCGGCGATCGTCGAAGCGTGGTATCCGGGCGAAGGCGGCGGCAATGCGATCGCGAACGTGCTGTTCGGCGCGGTGAATCCGTCCGGCAAGCTGCCCGTGACGTTCCCGGCGCGCGATCAGGACTCGCCGGCGTGGGTGCAAAACGGCGGGTTCGACAACGATCCCTTGTACGCGGAACGGCTGAACATGGGCTATCGCTGGTACGACGCGCACAACATCGCGCCGTTGTTCGAGTTCGGCCACGGGCTGTCGTACACGCACTTTGCATACTCGGGGCTGTCGGTGTCGCGGCAGCCGGACGGCTCGCTCAACGTCGCGTTCACCGTGCGCAACGACGGGCGCGTCGCCGGCACGGAAACGCCGCAGGTCTACCTCGGCGTGCCGTCCAAGGATGAACCGCCGAAACGCCTGGTCGGCTGGGACAAGGTCCGGCTCAACCCCGGCGACGCGCGACGCGTCAGCATCACCGTGACGCCGCGCATGCAGAGCGTGTGGGACACGTCGCACAACGGCTGGCGTTACGTCGCGCGCGGCACGGTGTATGTCGGTGCGTCGTCGCGCGATATCCGTTTGCAGGGCAGTTGAGCAAGCGGCTGGCAGGGGCGGACGCCGGGGGGTGATCGGCGTCCGACTGCCCGCCCCGACGTGCGCGATTGCCGTGCGTCGTGCGCAGGGCCGGTCCGCGCGGACCGGCCGCGTCGGATCTACGAAAACTTCGCCGCGCGAGCGGCTCGGCTCCCACTCGCATCGACTTCCGGCGAAGCACCGAGGGCCAAGTCCTCAGCGCGCGGCGACGCGTCCGATCCTGAATACCCCGACCACGTCGCGCAGCGTGGTCGCTTGCTGCGCCATCGCCTGCGCGGCTGCCGACGCCTGCTCGACGAGTGCCGCGTTCTGCTGCGTGACCGAATCCATCTGGCCCACGGCGACATTGACCTGCTCGATACCCGTTCCCTGCTCGTCCGAGGCCGATGCGATTTCATTCATGATGTCGGTCACTCGCCGCACGGACTGCACGATGTCCGACATGGTCGCGCCCGCGCGTTCGACCTGCTGGGACCCCAGCGCCACGCTCTCGACCGAACCGTTGATGAGGTCCTTGATTTCTTTCGCCGCATTCGCGCTGCGTTGCGCCAACGTGCGAACTTCGCCGGCCACCACCGCAAACCCGCGCCCCTGCTCGCCCGCACGCGCGGCCTCGACTGCCGCGTTCAGCGCGAGAATGTTCGTCTGGAACGCAATTCCTTCGATCACGGCAATGATTTCGGCAACTTTGCCGGAACTGCTCGAAATGGCGCGCATGGAGTCGACCACCTCGTTCACCACTTCGCCGCCGCGCATCGCGACCTCGCAGGCGCTGCCCGCAAGCGCATTCGCCTGCTTCGCGTTTTCCGTATTCTGACGAACCGTCGCGGTCAACTGCTCCATGCTGGCCGCCGTTTCCTCGAGCGACGCCGCCTGCTCTTCCGTTCGCTGCGAGAGATCGAGGTTCCCCTGCGCGATTTCGCCGGCCGAAGTCGTGATCGATTCCGCGGTCGACTGAATTTCCGACACGATGCCGCTCAGTTGCCGCCGCATCGATTCGAGCGACGCCATCAGGCTGCCGCGATCATTCGGCGCGACCGGCACCGGTGCTTCGAGATTGCCTTCGGCAATACGTCCGGCCACGGCCGCGGCGTCGGCAGGCTCGCCGCCCAGCGACCGCATGATGCCGCGGGTGATGACGGTTCCCAGCACGATCGACAGGATGACGGTGATGACGCCCGCTGCCGCGAGCGTCACCTTGGTCAACGCGGTCAAGCTGGCCACCTCTCCTGAACGTTGATCGAGCAGCGACTGCTCGGCCTCGTTCAACTCGGCGGCTACCGCTCGATAGCGATCCATGAACTGCTTGTCGTCGCCCTGCTTGAAGTAGTCGATCAGCACGTTGGCAGGCTGCGTACCGGCATTGACGTCACGCCGCATCGCGATCAGCTTGTCGTCGACCTCCGCCACCTTCCGATGCATGTCGCGCAGCGTCTCGAGACGGCGCTGTTGCGCGGCATTGTCCGATGTGAGGCTGCGCACGACGTCGAACGACTTGGCGAACTGCCTGAGGCCGGCCTTATAGGGCTCCAGAAACCGGTCGTCTCCCGCAGCCACGTAGCCGCGCACGCCCGTCTCCATGTTGACCATGCTGGTCAACATGTCGTCGTTCGCTCGCAGAACCTGATAACTATGAACGTTCCAGCCGTTCGCCTGGTTCAGCTTCAGAAAATTGACGATCGAGATGGCGCTGCCGATCAACGCAATTAGTACGACGATACCGAATGCTGCGCCCAGCTTCCTGCCGACTGTCATGGAGCCCATACGTTCTTCCTCCCCTTGTGTTGTTTCGTTATGTCGGCAAGCAGGAAGACTTACTGTAATTCGCGCTTTCCGTGCCTGAGGAAGTATTCCTCACGATGGCTGAATATATTGGTCAATTCGCCCTGACACGGGGTCGAATCCGGTGACTATCCGTCCTCGCAAACGATCCACGACGTATAGTCTTTTTATCGGTTGCCGCACCACCGAGGACCTCAACGGACGCGCCCGCACGCTTGCCGACGCGATGCGCGCATGGAAGCTCGACTAGCCGCCGCGGGCGGGCATGCAAACGGGAGAAGGCACCGCATGCGGCGCTTCATCACGCCTCACCGCGCGCCACTGTTGTTCGGAAACCTCATCGTGATGACGAGCCCGCCGTCGGCCGCGTTGGCAATCTGCAGCGTACCGCCGTGATGGCGAACGAGGCGGCGCACGATGGCGAGGCCGAGGCCGCTGTGCGCGGTGCCGCCGCGCGCAGGATCGAGCCGGACAAACGGACGCAGCACGCGGTCGAGGTCCGGCTCGGACACGCCTGGCCCGTGATCACGCACCACGAGCTCGTAGTGCCCGTCATGCGCTCGCGTGGCGATTTCCACGGGCGGCTCGCCGTAGGTCAGCGCATTTTCGACGAGGTTCGAGAGAATGCGGTCGATATCCACGATGGGCAGCGTGAAGTCCGGCCCGGCGCGCAGATCGAGCATCACCAGCGCGTCGGTGTCCGCTGCGCCGCCGGGAGCCAGCGCGTCGGTGTAATCGCGCCGGCAGTGGGCGTCCACGCTCGTCTGCGGCGAACTTTCAGGGCTTTCGCGGGCGAAGTCCAGAAACTGCGTGATGACGCGCGACATCGATTCGGTGTCGCGCAGAAAGCCGTCGCGATCGCCGGGATCGGTCAGCAGATCCGCACGCACCTGCATGCGCGTGAGCGGCGTACGCAGGTCGTGCGCGATGCTCGCGAGCATCACGGCGCGCTCGCGTTCGGCCTCGGCCAGTTCGCGCGTCATGTCGTTGAAGTCGTCGATCAGTTCGCGCACTTCACGCGGTCCGCGCTTGCGCACGAGGCTCGCATGAACGCCCGTACGATGCTCGCGCGCCGCGGCAGCGAGGTCGCGCACCGTCCCGTTGAACCGCCACGCGAGCATCACCGCGACCACGACGGCAAACGCCAGCGTCAACGCCAGCGCGCCGGTGAAGCGGTAGAGCGGCACATCGGCCTGCGGCAGCACGATGCCGCGCGCGCTGCCCGCGGGGAGCACGCGCAGCGTGCCGTCGCCGTCCATTGCCACGTGGGTGCCCGACGGCAGCACGTGCCGCAATTGCCGTTCGATCGGCCCATTGGTGTCGCCGCGAAAGCGCTGCGCGTCGGCGGCCGGCAATTGCTTCAGGTCCGCGAACGAAATACCGAGGATGTCGGCCACCGACCGATCGCCGCCGCTCCCCCGCCCGCCCATGCTCGCGGCAGCCTCCACGACGCGCGAAATATGGAAGGCGGCAAGGCTCGCGCGGCTTTGCTCGATCAGCAGCAGCGACGTGAGGTGAACCAGCACGAGCAGGCCCACCGTGGTGACGACGAGCCGCCCGAACATCGAATCAAACGGATTCTTCATCGGCCGGGTTGTCGGGAATGAACATGTAGCCGATGCCGCGCATGGTCTGCAGCCGTCGGGGATTGGACGGGTCGTCCTCGATCAGGCGGCGCAGGCGCCATACCGGCACGTCGATGCCGCGCTCGGTCACGTCGGCGTCCGGACCGTGGAGCAGCTCGATGAGCCGCGTACGCGACAGCGTTTCCATCGGATGCGAGGCCAGCACTTCGAGCAGCGCGTACTCGCCGCCCGTGAGCTTGACGGGCGCGCCTTCGCACAGCAGCGTGCGCGTCGAGAAATCCAGCTCGAAACGGCCGAACCGGCACGGGGCGCGCTTCTCCTGGACCACCGCGGGCGGCGGCGGCCCCTGCCGGCGCAGCACTGCATGGATGCGCGCGAGCAGTTCCTGCGGCATGAACGGCTTGCCCAGATAGTCGTCCGCGCCCAGTTCGAGCCCCAGCACGCGGTCCACGCCTTCGGCGCGCGCGGTCAGCATGATGACCGGAATCGTGTCGCCGCGCGCGCGCAACTGCTTGAGCGCGGTGAGGCCATCGACGCCCGGCATCATGAGATCCAGCACGATGATGGACGGCCGTTCGCGCTCCAGCCGCCGCGCGAGATTCGTGGCGTCGTGCAGAACGGAGAACGCAATGCCGCGCTGCTGGAAGAACTTGCGCAGCAGGTCGCGCAGTTCGGCGTCGTCGTCGACGAGCAGGACTTGCAGCGCGGAGTCGGGGATGGAAGGTGCGTGCACTTCGGGCATTCAGGGCGGCGTGAGGACGAAATGATGGTAGCCCGGAGAGGGCCCGGCTGGCTTTCGGAATATTACCGAGAATTGCGCCCGCTGACGAAACCCGCACGAAGACCCGGCCGCGACGGTAGTTCGTACGCCGAAAGCCCGGTTCTCTTTCGGCCGTATTCGCGCGTCACGGGACAGTAAGTTTCCGTAAGCACGAAAAAATGCGCCGTCGGTAGCGTTACGCCTTGCCCAGTACCGGTTCCGTCGGGGCGCCACCAAGGTGCGCCGGAAGCGTCCGGTGCCGTCCCGTTCTCGCATCGCGCGACGTCGCGATGTCCAAACAGGTCCAAGATGAAGACGCCAATCCTCCCCAACCACGCGCACCGCCGCATGACGTGCAGGCCGCGCCAGCTGTTTGCCGCCCTCTCGATACTGGCGATAGTCGGCACCGCCGGCTGCAACAGGCAAGCAGGCGGGCCGCCCGGCGGCGCCACCGCGCAGACCGCGCAGGTGGGCGTGCTCACGCTCGCGCCGCAGCGCATCGTCGAAACCACCGAACTCTCCGGCCGCCTTTCCTCGCAGAAGGTCTCCGACGTCCGACCGCAGGTGAGCGGCATCATCCTCAAGCGCCTGTTCGTGGAAGGCGGCGACGTGAAGGCCGGCCAGGTGCTCTACCAGATCGATCCGGCCACCTACCGGGCGGCCTACGACCAGGCGCGCGGCACGCTCGAAAACGCCCGCGCCACGTTGGCCGATGCGAAGACGAAAGCGGACCGCTACACGGAACTCGTGAAGATCAACGCCGTGAGCAAGCAGGACTACGACGACGCCGTCGCCGCCGTCCACCAGGACGCCGCCACCGTGACGGCCGACGCGGCCGCGCTCGAATCGGCGCGCGTGAACCTCGAATACACGCGCGTGCGGGCGCCCATTTCAGGACGCATCGGCGCCTCCACCGTGACGGAAGGCGCGCTCGTCACGTCCGACCAGACCACTGCGCTCGCCACCATTCAGGCGTTCGACCAGATGTATCTCGACGTCACGCGCCCCAGCACGGAGTGGCTGAAGCTGCGCAAGGCCTTCGCTTCGGGGCGCCTCAAGAAGACGGGCAGCGACAGCGCCGCCGTCACGCTCGTGATGGAGGACGGCACCGAATACGCCCACGCCGGCACGCTGCAGTTCTCAGGCGTGACGGTCGATGCCACGACGGGCTCGGTCACGCTGCGCAGTACGTTCCCGAACCCCGAACGCGAATTGCTGCCCGGCATGTTCGTGCGTGCGCGCCTGGAAGAAGGCGAGAACGACGACGCGATACTCGTGCCGCAGATGGCCGTGACGCGCGCGTCGGACGGCAGGGCGAGCGTCTACGTGGTGGGTGCGGCCGGCAATGCGCAGCAGGTGCAGGTGACGGCCGACAACGCATTCCGCGACCAGTGGATCGTGACCTCGGGCCTGCACGCCGGCGACCGCGTGATCGTGAGCGGCCTGCAGAGCGTGCATGCGGGCGCGCCGGTCAAGGTGGCCGCCGATACGCCGCAGACGCAGGGGAACGCGGTATCTGCGGCATCTGCGGCGTCCGCTGCCACCGACACATCCGCAGCCGGCACGGCCTCGCCCGTGTCGGCGCAACACTAGGCGGAGCGCGGCATGGCAGAGTTCTTCATCAAGCGTCCCATCCTCGCGTGGGTCATGGCCATCGTCATCATGCTGGTGGGCGCGGCGGCGGTGACGACCCTTCCCGTTGCGCAGTACCCCACCATCGCGCCGCCCTCGGTGCAGGTGACGGCCACCTACCCCGGCGCCTCCGCCGACACGGTGGCCGCAACCGTGACCCAGGTGATCGAGCAGAAACTGAGCGGCATCGACAACGTGCTGTACATGTCGTCCACGAGCAGTTCCGCGGGACAGGCCACCATCACGTTGACGTTCAACCCCGGCACCAACCCCGACATCGCGCAGGTGCAGGTGCAGAACAAGGTGTCGCAGGCCACGCCCACCCTGCCTCAAACGGTGCAGGAGCAAGGCGTGCAGGTGGCGAAGGCGTCGACGAGCTTCCTCATGATCGTCGCGCTGTCGTCGCCGGGCGGCACCTGGAATTCGGTGGATCTCGGCAACATCGTCGCCACCCGGATCGAAGACCCGCTCTCGCAGTTGAACGGCGTGGGCGACGTGACGCTGTTCGGCGCGCAGCACGCCATGCGCATCTGGCTCAATCCGGTGAAGCTGCACAGCTTCGGACTCGCGACCTCGGACGTCACCACGGCCATCACGAACCAGAACGTCGAGCTTTCCACCGGCCAGGTGGGCGGCGCGCCGGCCACGGATTCGCAGGCCATCAACGCGACGATCCGCTCGTCGAGCCTGCTCACGACCGCCGACCAGTTCGCCAACATCCTGCTGCGCGTGAACAGCGACGGCTCGCGCGTGCTTCTCAAGGACGTGGCGCGCGTCGAAGTGGGCGGCGACAGCTACGAAACGTCGTCGCGTCTGAACGGCAAGCCGGCATCCGCGCTCGCCATCAAGCTCGCGACCGGCGCCAACGCGCTCGAAGCAGCCAACGCCGTGCGCGCGAAGCTCGCGGAACTGCAGCCGCAATTGCCGAAGGACGTGGCGATCAGCTATCCGTACGACACCACGCCGTTCGTGCGCATCTCGATCGAAGAGGTCGTGAAGACGCTGCTCGAAGCGGTCGTGCTGGTGTTCCTCGTGATGTACCTGTTCCTGCAGAACGTGCGCGCCACGCTGATTCCCACCATCGTCGTGCCGGTCGCGCTGCTCGGCACGTTCGGCGTGATGTCGATGATCGGCTTCTCGATCAACGTGCTGTCCATGTTCGCGATGGTGCTCGCCATCGGCCTGCTGGTGGACGATGCGATCGTGGTGGTGGAAAACGTCGAGCGCATCATGAGCGAGGAACGGCTCGAACCGAAGGAAGCCACCCGCAAGGCGATGGGCCAGATCACGGGCGCGCTGATCGGCGTGACGACGGTGCTCACCGCCGTGTTCATTCCGATGGCGTTCTTCTCCGGCTCGACGGGCGCGATCTACCGGCAGTTCTCCATCACGATCGTCTCGGCGATGCTGCTGTCGGTCATGCTCGCGCTCACGCTCACGCCGGCCCTGTGCGCCACGCTGCTCAAGCGCGCGGACGTCGAGCACCACGAGAAGCGCGGCTTCTTCGGCTGGTTCAACCGCTGCTTCGCGAAAGGCAACGCGGGCTACAGCAGTTCGCTCGCCCGCGTGGTCGCGAAGCCCGCGCGCTACATGCTGGTCTACGGCGCGATCGCCGGCATCGTGGCGTTGCTCTACGTCACGCTGCCCTCCTCGTTCCTGCCCGACGAAGACCAGGGCTACTTCATCGTGTCGATCAGCGCGCCGGCGGGCACGCCGGCATCGCGCACGCTGAAGACGGTGGAGGCCGTGGAGCAGTACGTGCTGAAGGACGAACCGGGCGTCAAGCAGGTGATCGCCATCAACGGCTTCAGCTTCAACGGCCAAGGACAGAACAACGCCATCGCGTTCGTGACGCTCAAGGACTGGAGCCTGCGCGGTTCGCGCGACAGCGCGCAGGCCATCATCGCGCGCGCCAGCCAGCATTTCGCCGCGAATCGCGATGCGCGCATCTTCGTGCTGAACCCGCCCGCCATTCAGGAGCTCGGGACCCAAAGCGGCCTCGACTTCGAGATAGAGGACCGCGGCGGCGCGGGCCACGACAAGCTGCTCGCCGTGCGCAACCAGTTTCTCGGCATGGCGTCGAAGGAACCAACGCTCGCGATGGTGCGCCCGTCCGGCCTCGAGGACACGCCGCAGCTCCAGGTGGACATCGACCGCGAAAAGGCCAACGCGCTGGGGCTTTCCGTCGCCGACCTCAACGACACGTTGCAGACCGCGTTCGGTTCGTCCTACGTGAACAACTACATCGACACGGGGCGCGTGCAGAAGGTGTATGTGCAGGCGGATGCGCCGTATCGCATGATGCCTTCCGACCTCGGCGACTGGTACGTGAAGGCGGGCAGCAGCTCATCGGGTTCGTCGTCTTCGTCTTCGGGCACCACCACGGGCACGAGCACCGTGACGAACACCACCGGCTACGACGCCACGATGGTGCCCTTCTCGTCGTTCGCAACGAGCCGCTGGACGTTCGGCCCGCCGCAGATCGAGCGCTACAACCGGCAGCTCGCCATGGGCATTTCGGCCGCCACGCGGCCCGGCGTCAGCACCGGCGAAGCGATGAATGCCGTGGAGCGGCTCGCGCGCAAACTGCCGCCCGGCTTTGCCCTGGAATGGACGGGACAGTCCTACCAGGAAAAGCAGGCCGGCTCCCAGGCCACGACGCTCTATGCGATCTCGCTCGTCGTCGTGTTCCTGTGCCTGGCGGGTCTCTATGAAAGCTGGTCGATTCCGCTCGCGGTGGTGCTCGTGGTGCCGCTCGGCGTGCTCGGCGCGCTGCTCGCCGCGCACGGCCGCGGTCTGTCGAACGACATCTACTTCAAGGTCGGGCTGCTGGCCACCATCGGCCTCTCCACGAAGAACGCCATTCTGATCGTCGAGTTCGCAAAGGACCTGCAGGCCGAGGGGCACGGCCTCGTGGACGCCGTGCTCGAAGCCGCCCACTTGCGGCTGCGCCCCATCCTCATGACCTCGCTCGCGTTCGTGTTCGGCGTGCTGCCGCTCGTCATCAGCACGGGCGCCGGCGCCGGGGCGCGGCATGCGATCGGCACGGGCGTCACGGGCGGCATGATCGCGGCCACGGTGCTCGCCATCTTCTTCGTCCCGGTCTTCTTCGTCGTAGTGCGCAGGCTGTTCAAGGAACACGGTCACGCCACCGACTCCGCTGAAATCAACGAGGGCAACGCATGAAACGCACACTGATCGCCCTTCTTTGCGCGGGCGCACTCGGCGCCTGCTCACTGGACCCGACGTACCAGCGGCCCGCAGCGCCGATCGACAACACGTGGTCCACCGCGGCCGCGCCGGCGCAGCCGCAGACGGCGCAGAGCACCGCTGCGGCACCGCTGGGTGCCGACCTCGGCTGGCGCGACTTCTTCAAGGACCCGCGCCTGCAAAAGCTGATCGAACTCGCGCTCGCGAACAACCGCGATATGCGCGTGGCCGCGCTCAACGTGGCGCAGTACGAAGCGCAGTACCGCATCGCGCGCGCCAACCTCGGGCCGGCCATCGACGCGTCGGGGTCCGTCACGCGCGAACACATGGCCGGCTCCACGAGCGCATACAGTTCGAGCAGCGCGAGCGTGGGTCTCACGTCGTGGGAAATCGACTTCTTCGGCCGCCTGCGCAGCCTGAAGCGCCAGGCGCTGGAACAGTACCTCGCCACGGATGCCGCGCGCACCAGCACGCAGATCAGCCTCATCGCGACCGTCGCCACCGACTATCTGCAACTGCTCTCCGACGAGGCTTCGTTGCAGATCGCGCAGAACACCGTGGCCGCCGACCAGCACACCTACGACCTCACGGTGAACATGATGAAGCTGGGCAGCGCGTCGCTGCAGGACGTGCGCCAGGCCGAAAACTCGCTGGCGAGCGCGCGCTCGAGCCTCGCCTCGTACACGCGTGCGGTGGCGCAGGACCGCAACGACCTGGTGGCCGAAATCGGCGCGCCGCTGCCCGACGATCTGCCCCAGGGCCCTTCGCTGATGGAAAGCGAGCACACCCTCGCGGACATCGGCGCAGGCGTGCCGTCGGATCTGCTCGCGCGCCGGCCCGACATCGTCGAAGCGGAGCACACGCTCAAGGCGGCCAACGCCAACATCGGCGCGGCGCGCGCCGCGTTCTTTCCGAAGATCGAGCTGACGGCTTCCGCGGGCACCACGAGCAGCGGCCTCTCGAACCTCTTCAAGGCGGGCACGGGCGCGTGGGCGTTTGCGCCGTCCATCTCGGTGCCCATCTTCGACTTCGGCTACAACCGCGCGTCGCTGGACGTGGCGAAAGTCGAAAAGGACATCGACGTCGCCAACTACGAAAAGGCCATTCAGACGGCGTTCAAGGAAGTGTCGAATGCGCTGGCGGGACGCACGACGTACGTCACGCAGGTGGCCGCGGACCGCGACTACGTGAGCTCGGCGCAGCAGTACTACGACCTCGCGCAGGCACGCTACCGCAGCGGCACCGACAGCTTCCTGACCCTGCTCGACGCGCAGCGCACGCTTTACACGGCGCAACAGCAGCTCGTCACCGACATGCTCGCCAAGCAGTCGAACCTGATCACGCTGTACAAGGTACTGGGCGGCGGCTGGTCGGAGACGAGCGCGGTGGCGCAGCGGTAGTCGGGCGAATCGGCTATGGGTCGCGTGCGTCGACGAGGGGGCATTCCGTTCGGCCGCACGCCCCGTCGGATCACCCCCCGCTGCAAAACAACTGCGCAACCAGACTCCGCAGCCACCGGTTTCCCGCTTCGTGGTGGTATCGGGCATGCCAATGCTGTCGGACCGCAAATCCATCGACGGGAACCGGACAGGCGTGCACGGTCAGATCGTTGATTTTCGCCAGCGTCTCGCCGATGTGGCGCGGCAGTGTCGCGATCAGATCGGTGCTTTCGATGATCGCACCAAGCCCAAGGAACCCCGGCAACTCCAGCACGACTTCGCGCTCGATCTGCTCGCGCAACAGCGCCTGTTCGAGTAGCTGCGCGCCCGTCCCGGCCGTGATCGCGACATGCCCCTCGGTGCGGTACTGCTTCAGCCCCAGTCGGGTCTTTAGCCGCGGATGATGGCGATTCGTCAGACAGACCCAGTCCTGCAGGTACAGCTGCTGCTGATAAATCCCGCCGCCAAGCCAGGGCACGTGACCGATGGCCAGGTCCGCCTCGCCGGACTCCAGCGCCCGTTCCGTGTTGCCGTCGATACGCGCCGCTTCCAGCCGGATACCGGGCGCCTGCTCGCGCACGTGCGCCAGCATTCGCGGCAGTAGCGTGATGTGACTGGCGTCGGTCATGCAGATCCGGAAGCGCCGTTTCGCGGTGACCGGATCGAACGCAATTTCCCAGGCCGCAAAGCGCCGCAGCGATTCCAGAATTTCCCGGCAAGGGCCGATCAGCGCATCGGCCTGCGGCGTCGGCGCCATGCCGGTCGGCGTTCGTATGAAGAGCGGATCCTGCAGATGATCCCGCAGACGCCCCAGCCAGATGCTGATCGTCGGCTGACTTTGTCCCAGCTGTTCGGCCACGCGCGTCACGCTGCGGACATCGTAGAGGAGATCGAACAGCTGCAGCAGCTTCAAATCCGGGAGGGGGGCCGCGCTCATAGCACTATTGCTCTACGTAATGACGTCATTGCGATCATAGCATTGCGAGAATGGGCGTCCGCTCGTATCTTGATCTGCACGTTAAGGAGACGGCAGTGAAGATTGCAATTCTGGGCGCCGGCGCATTGGGCTGTGCGATTGGGGCCGCGCTGACCGAAGGCGGCAATGAAGTCTGGTTGCTGAACCGCTCGGCGGCGCACGTCGAGGCAATGAGGCGCGACGGTCTACGGGTAGACGACAGGAACGGCTCGCGTCACGTGAAAGTTCACGCCACGACGCGGGCCGCTGAGGCCGGTGTCGTCGATCTGGTCATTGTGCTGGTCAAGTCGTTCGATACCGACGCCGCGATGCGCGGCGCAGTCGAACTGATCGGGCCGGAAACGCTGGTGCTGTCGTTGCAGAACGGCCTTGGACATGAAGATGTGCTGGCCGACATCGTAGGGCGCGAACGCGTGCTGGCCGGCAAGACCTATGTCGGCGGCGTCATGCGCAATCCGGGGCACATCGAATCGGGCGTCGCCGGCAAAGCCACTCACATTGGCGAGCTGGACGGTCGCATCACCCCTCGCGCGAACGCGATCGCCGACACGTTCAACGCATCCGGACTGGACACGACGGTCAGCGCCAATATCGTCGGCACGATGTGGGACAAGCTGCTGGTCAACGTCGCGACCGGCGCACTGACCGGCACGACCGGCCTCACCTACGGCCAGCTTTACGACGAACCGCTCTTGAAGGCGACTGCACTCGCAGCAGTCGCAGAAGCGATGGCGGTCGCCCGCGCCGCCGGCGTGACTCTTTCCACGGACGATCCCGAACGCGCCTGGACGCTCGCCGGCGAAGGGCTTTCGCCGGGCTTCAAGACGTCGATGCTGCAAAGCCTCGAGAAAGGATCCATCACCGAGATCGACTTCATCAACGGCGCGGTCGTGCGCTGGGGGCAACGGCACGGTGTGCCGACCCCGGTCAACGCAACGCTGGTCGCCTGCATCAGAGGCATCGAGCGCGGCATGGCCGACCGGAAAAAACAGGAGACAACCGCATGAACGGCAGCAAGGCTTATCTCGAACACGTGGCGATCTGGGTCAAGGATATCCACTGGCATATCCGCTTTTTCGAAGACGTGCTCGGCATGACGATGCGCGAGGTCGACGGCACCGTCGACGCACCGCGCCAGTACTGGACGCTCGGCGGCCTGCAATTCATCCACGCCCCCGACCACGATGCCCCGGAAGGCCGGCTCGGCCATCTCGGCGTGATGTGCGAAGACATGGAAGCCGCGCTCGCCGCGGCGCAAAGGTACGGCGTCACCGAGATGCCGCAGGGACGCAACTGGTTGCGACTGCCTGACGGTCTCGCCATCGAACTGATCCAGGCAAGGCCCGCCTCGTGCGTGGCGCGCGCATTGGCTATCGACCCGCGTGCGGAGGCTTGAGATGACGATCGTCGAGAAATACTGGGACGACGCCCGCGAAGGCGACGAGTGCGTCAGCCCGACTTACACCGTCACCAAAGCGCGCATCCTGGCTTATGCGGAATTGACCGGCGATCACACGCCGGTGCACGTCGATGAGGACTACGCGAACGCGAGCCACTTTGGCTCGATCGTCGCGCACGGCCTGTTCGGCTTGTCGATTGCGGACGGCCTCAAGACTCAGAGCGCGTACCGCTTTCTGCCGGGCATGTCGCTCGGCTGGACCTGGGACTTCGATCTGCCGATCAAAGTGAACGACGTGCTGCACGTGAAATTCCGCGTCGGCACGATGCGGGCCAGCAAGAGCCGTCCGGGCTGGGGCATCGTCGTGCTGCCGTCGCAGCTGATCAATCAGGACGGCCAGGTCGTCCAGCATGGCGAGCACCGCTTGATGGTGCCGCGCCGACCGGGAGCATTCTGATGCAGGCACGTCCGCTCGAAGGTATTCGCGTCGTCGACTACAGCCACTTTCTCGCCGGTCCGTATGTCGGGCGCTGTCTTGCGGCGCTCGGCGCCGAAGTCATCAAGGTTGAACGTCCCGCCACCGGCGACGCAGGGCGTCAGCATGCGACCGTGCTCGATGACGAGCAAAGCGCCTATTTTCTGCAGATGAACATGGGCAAGCGCGGCGTCAGCGTCAACATGCGCGACCCGCGCGGCAAGGAGTTCATGCAGCGCCTGTGCGATTCGGCCGATGTGTTCGTCGAGAACTACCGGCCCGGCGCGCTGACCCGGCTCGGACTCGGCTACGACGAACTGTCGGCGCGTAATCCAGGCCTCGTCTACTGCTCGATCTCCGCCTACGGCCACACGGGACCGGACGCGCACCGCGCCGGTTTCGGCCTGATTGCCGAGGCCAAGAGCGGGATCATGCAGATGATCGGGAATCCGGGCGAACCCCCGCCGCTGATGCGCATCTCGCTCGGCGACATGTACACCGGCATTCATGCGGTGGCGGCCATCAATGCCGCGCTGCTCGGTCGCGTGAAGAGCGGCCGGGGACAGCACATCGACATGGCGCTGTACGACACGCTCGTTTCGATGCACGAATACGCGGTGCAGTGCTACACGATGCAGGGCATCGTTCCCGAACAGACCGGTCAGGACATGCCTGCCTCGACGCTCTACGGCGTGTTTCGTGCGGCGGATGGCGACCTCGTGATCGCCGCCCAGGTCGACGACGCGTGGAAACGCTTCGCGGCCCTGGTGGAGGCGCATGGCGGGCCTGCCGGCTTCGGTACGGACCCGCGGTTCCACACGCTGAACGGGCGCAATGCCAACCGGCTCGAGATTCTGTCGGTGGTGAAGCCGTGGATTGCCGGACGAGCGGTCGCGGCGGTGCTGGAACTGCTCGACGGCATCGACGTACCGTGCGCGAAGGTGCAGCGCATCGACGAGGTGCTCGCCGACCCGCAGATCATCGCGCGCGGCATGGTGCTCGAGCAGCAACACCCCCGCTTCGGCACCTTGCGCCTGCCCAATCTGCCGTTCCGTTTTTCCGACTGCGATACGACCATCCGCGAGGTCGGGCCGGACCTCGGTCAGCACAATGCGGAAGTGGCAACGTCGCTGGGCTTCACTGCGGCAGAGATTGACGCCATGCAGACCGATGGCGTGTTGTATTCGAAAGTGAGGCCGTGATGAGCGACCAGTACGCAGTGATCGGCAATCCGATCGGACACACGAAATCGCCGCTGATTCATGGGTTGTTTTCTGAAGAATCGCATCAGGACATCTCGTACACGGCGATCGAAGGACCGCTGGAGCCGGACGACGCTTTCGCGGCGACGGTGCGGTCGTTTTTCGCCGCCGGCGGCAAGGGCATGAACGTGACGGCCCCCTTCAAGCTGAAGGCGTTCGCGATGGCCGACGAACGCAGCGAGCGCGCCGCACTCGCCGGCGCGGCGAATACGCTGAGCTTCAGGGACGGCCGCATCATCGCGGAGAACTTCGATGGCGTCGGCCTGGTACGCGACATCGAAGTCAACCTGAACCTGCCGATGGCCGGCAAGCGCGTGCTGGTGCTCGGCGCGGGAGGCGCGGTGCGCGGCGCACTGCTGCCGTTCATCGCGGCGCGTCCTGCGGAACTCGTCGTCGCGAACCGGGATGTCGCGAAGGTCGAGGCGCTGATCGCACGAGTCGCGACCGGCGATTCTCTCGTCGCTTGCGGGTACGGCGACCTCGCAGCCATGGGACGCTTCGACCTCGTCGTCAACGCGACGTCGGCGAGCCTCAGCGGCGAACTCCCGCCAGTGCCGCCGAGCGTATTCGACCCGCGCGGAGCAGCTTACGAGCTCGTCTACGGCAAGCGTCTCACCCCGTTCCTGAGACACGCGCGCCACGCCGGCGTGCTGGGTATCGCGGATGGTGTCGGGATGCTCGTGGAGCAGGCGGCCGAAGCATTCGCATGGTGGCGGGGCGTACGGCCTGAGACGCGCGCGGTGATCGACCGGCTGACCGTTCCGCTCGATTGAACGGGCGCGATCGACAACAGTCGCTCCCGTTCGATATCCGTCGGATGCATTTCCCCCATGACCTGGGTCCGAACCCAGGTCGGGGCGAATTCAATGACGCAATCGACTCGTGGTGAACCGGCCTCGCCATCGCGTGCCGCTCGCAACCGGGGTGTTCATGACTGCGGTCGGCGTGGACGTCGCCGCCCTCTACGCTGCGACCGCGGGCGGGCGAGCGGCGGTTGCCGAACGAGGCGCTGCCGTTTGGGGGGCAGCGACGCGCGGCGCGGATGCGCTCACGTCGTCGATCTTGAAGACGGACACCGCGTCACGCAGCGCCTGGGCCTGCTGGGCCATCGACTGCGTAGCAGCCGATGCCTCCTCGACCAGCGCGGCATTCTGCTGGGTCACCTGGTCCATCTGGCTGACCGCTTGACTGACCTGCTCGATACCCGTGCTCTGCTCCGCCGCGGCGGCAGCCATTTCGCTCATGATGTCCGTCACGCGCTTCACCGACTGAACGACCTCGCTGATCGTGCTGCCCGTTTCCTCGACGAGCTTCGAACCCGCGTCCACCCGGCTCGCCGAGTCGCCGATCAGATCCTTGATTTCCTTGGCTGCGCTGGCACTGCGCTGGGCAAGCGTGCGGACTTCGCCTGCCACGACGGCAAACCCCCGCCCTTGCTCACCGGCGCGAGCTGCCTCGACCGCCGCATTGAGCGCGAGGATGTTGGTCTGGAATGCGATTCCTTCGATGACCGTGATGATCTCCGCCATTTTGGCCGAGCTGTCGGAGATGCCGTGCATGGTCTCGACCATCCGCCCGACCACTTCGCCGCCGCGCTGCGCGATGTCTGACGCGGTATTTGCCAGCGAGGTCGCCTGCCTTGCGTTATCGGCGTTGTGACGAACCGTGCCGGCCAGTTCTTCCATGCTCGACGCCGTTTGCTCCAGTGACGCTGCCTGCTCTTCGGTGCGGGAGGACAAGTCGGTGTTGCCGCTCGCAATTTGCGCGCTGGCCGTCGCCACGCTTTCCGCATTGCTGCGGACACTGCGCACGACGTCGGCGAGCGAACGTTGCATGGCGCCAAGCGCAGCCAGCAATGGCGAGATTTCGTCGGCATGGGAATCGACGACTGCAACGGTAAAGTTGCCATCGCGAACGCGTTCAGCCACTTTCTGCGCTTCGCCAATACGGCTGCGAAGGCTGCTTCCGATATACCAGGAGAACGCAATGAGGCCGCTCGCGATTATCGCCACGAGGCTCACCAGCAGCACCCGGATCGACTGCAAGGCTCCCTCGATTGCCGCGACCTGACCGCCAAGTTGCTCGCCTTGTCTCGCCCGCTCCTCGCCCAGCCATTTCTGAATGCGTGCGAAGGTCGGGGCCGTCTGCGTTGTCAACATCTGGAACGCTTCGTCACGATGGCCATCCTGAACCAGCCGAAGATTGGCATCCGCCACCGGCCACGCGTCGGCCTGCATTTTGAGCCAGACATTCCGAAAGGCTTCCCTTCCTTCCTCGGTGGCAATGTTGCTCAAGAACGCATCATCGTTGCGACGAATCTGCTGGCGCGCCGCATCGATGCTCTGCGCGGCAACCAGTACGTCGCCAGGCGACGACACCAGCATCGCGTGCCGCAAATTCAGCAATACCTGCGTCACGCTGAGTTCAGTGCTGGCAATGCGCTCCAGCTGTTGCATGCGCACATTGCCCGCAGCGGCTGCAATACGCTGCGCATCGGTCAACTGGATCCACGAGATCGCGGCGACTGCCGTCAAGGCAACGATCAATGTGGCCGACACTGCGTACAGGCGATGAGTCAGGCTGAATCGCGCAAGGAGTTTCATGGGCAATGAATGGAGAGAGTGATCGATCAAGCGGCAAAATCCACGCAGCGGGCATGGGCCAGCGCCTGCCGACGCGGCGCCCACTGACACAACTGATTTACGGCTTGAACGCCGGCCCGGATTAGCGCTCGCTCCAGGAACAGTGCCTTCCTACGATTGCAATGTGTTGGCTTGACCGGTTGTGATAGGCGACTGCGAAGAGATTTCCAACGCTTGCGACACCGTGACGCGTTGCTTTGAGCGACAACACTTGGCCACGTCCTTCAGCCCGATCATTACGTGTGGCTTAAGGCCTGCCGCATCGTTGGGAGCATCGAATGAAGTTTCGCGAGTTGCCGCTGGCAGCGTCGAGCCTTGCCGCGATCCGAAGCCTCTCACCCATCGCGACAACTTGCTGCCGCTTCTTGCGCTCGTGCGCCTCGTGGGCCCCCGCCGCTTCGCCCTCGACACGCGCGCATCCCTACCCTCATCGACACGCATCCGGCCGCAACGAAAGGCACTGACGCGCGGCACGGTAAAATTCGTGCTCGCCGCATTGCGGCGCCGCACCGGGCATGACGTCCGGCGCCGCTTTCCGACGATCGACGACCCCGTGCATCGGCGCCGCCGTCTCGCCGCGTTTCACCCCTTCATCGTGTCCCGGACCATGACTTACTCGCTCGCCACCACCTACACCCGGGAACTCGAAATCCGCAAGAGCCGCTTCATCGCATTCGCGATTCCCGTCGAAGACCGCGACGCTGCGATGCAGGCGCTGCAACAGCTGCGCGACGCGCATCCGGCCGCGACCCACGTCTGCTGGGCGCTGCTCGCGGGCGGACAGTCGGGGATGTCGGACGACGGCGAGCCGTCGGGCACCGCGGGCCGGCCGATCCTCGAAGTGCTGCGCCATCACGATCTGGACGGCGTGCTCGGGGCGGTGGTGCGCTACTACGGCGGCGTGAAGCTCGGCGCGGGCGGCCTGGTGCGGGCATACACCGATGCGATCGCATCGACGCTGCTCGATGCCGAGCGCGTCGAACGGATTCACTACACGCGGCTCGCGATCGAAATCGGCTACCCGGACGAGGCGCGCGTGCGGCGCTGGATAGAACAGGCCGGTTACACGCTCGTCGACAGCGCGTACGGCATGACGGTGCGGCTCGTCGTCAAGCTCCCCGAAACCGCCGCCGCCGCGGCCAAAACGGCGTTGTTCGACCTGACGCAGGGCCGCTCGGGCTTCCCGGCGCTGTGACGCAGGCGGCCGCGCGCGGCGGCCTGCGAATGCTCAATACACCTCGGGGACGATCATGCTGTCCGGCACCTGACGACGGATGTAATCCTCGTGATGCTCGCGCTGCGGCAGATCGATCGTCGGGCGCGGCACCTCGTGATACGGCACCTGGGTCAGCAGATGGTGGATGCAGTTCAGCCGCGCGCGCTTCTTGTCGACGGCCTGCACGACCCACCACGGCGCGTCCGGGATGTGCGAACGCTGCAGCATCTCCTCTTTCGCGGCCGTGTAGGCTTCCCAGCGGCGACGGCTCTCGAGATCCATCGGGCTCAGCTTCCACTGCTTCAGCGGATCCTCGATGCGGCTCTGGAAGCGCAGCTCCTGCTCGGGGTCGGTGATCGAGAACCAGTACTTGACGATCTGAATCCCGCTGCGCACGAGCATCTTCTCGAACTCGGGCACCGAGCGGAAGAACTCCTCGTATTCGTCGTCGGTACAGAAGTTCATCACACGCTCGACGCCCGCGCGGTTATACCAGCTGCGATCGAACAGCACGATCTCGCCGCCGGCCGGCAGATGCGCGACGTAGCGCTGGAAATACCATTGCGTGCGCTCGCGGTTGTTCGGCGCCGGCAGCGCGGCGACGCGGCATACGCGCGGATTCAGCCGCTGCGTGATGCGCTTGATCACGCCGCCCTTGCCGGCCGCGTCGCGCCCCTCGAAGATCACGACGAGCCGGTGCCCGGTGCTGACGACCCAGTCCTGCAGCTTGACGAGCTCACCCTGCAGCCGGAACAGCTCGCGGAAATACTGCTTGCGTACTTCGCGCCGCTCCGGCGAAAACAGCAGATCGTCGGCATTGTCGAAGCGGCGATCGTCGAGCTCCATTTCGAGCTCTTCGTCGTACGCGTCGACGAGATCTTCCTCCAGACGGCGGCGGCGGTCCTCGCGCGCTTCCGGAGCGGTGAAGTCGTCGGTCTCGGTGCGGTTGTCGTTGTCGCCCATGGGGCCTCCTTCCATCAATTGACGCAAGCAAACGCTTCCATTATCCCAGCGTCGCGCGTCAAATTGATGAAAAAGGGGCCGGTCCGCCGGCGGACCGGCCCGCGCCGTCAGCGGATGATGCGCGTGACGCCGCGCCCGCGCGGGTCGGCCATCGCTTCGGGCGTCCTGCCGTCGATCTTGATCACCTGGATGTCGCCGCTGAAATCCTGCCCCTTCAGCGTATAGCCGCGCGCTTCGAGCTGTGCCGCCAGTTCGCCTTCGATCGGGCGATACGGCTCCCAGTAGATCGTATTCGGCGGCAGCAGCTGATGATGAAAGCGCATCGCGGCCACCGCGTCCTTCAGCGGCATCCTGAAGTCGTAGATGTTGTTGATCACCTGGAAGATCGACGTGAAGATCCGCGAGCCGCCCGGCGTGCCGATCACGAGCGACACCTTGCCGTTCTTCGTCATGATCGTCGGCGACATCGACGACAGCGGGCGCTTGTTCGGCTCGATCGCATTCGCGTCGCTGCCGACCACGCCGAACATGTTCGCGACGCCGGGCTTCGCGGAGAAGTCGTCCATCTCGTCGTTCAGCACGATGCCGGTGCCGTCGGCGATCACGCCCGAACCGAAATAGCCGTTGATCGTGTACGTGTTCGACACCGCGTTGCCCCACTTGTCGACGACCGAGAAGTGGGTCGTCTCGGCCTTCTCCGGCATCGACGTGCCGAGGCCCGGCTGGACGCTCTTCGTATCGCTGATCCGCGACGGGTTCACCTCGGCCGCGCGCTTCGCGAGATACGCGTCGTCGATCAACCGCGCGATGGGCACCTTGTAGAAGTCGGGATCGCCGAGATACTGCGCGCGATCGGCGAACACGCGCTTCTCGATTTCGGCGACGAGGTGAATGTACTGCGGCGAGTTGAGCTTCACGCCGGCGAAGTCCTGCTTCAGGTCGGCCTTCATCTTCAGCAGCTGCACGAGGCCGATGCCGCCCGAGCTCGGCGGCGGCGCGGTGATCACGTCGTAGCCGTTCCATTTCGCCTGCACCGGCTGGCGCCACACCGCGCGGTATTGCGCGAGATCCTCGGTCGTGATGAGCCCGTTGCCGTCGCCCGTCTTCTTCATCGACGCGGCGATCAGCTCGGCTGTCTTGCCCTTGTAGAAGCCGTTCGCGCCGTCGTTCGCGATGCGCGCGAGCACGTCGGCGAGATCGGGCTGCTTGAAGTTCTCGCCGGCCTTCATCGTCGAGAAGTACTTGTCGAAGTTGGTCTTGCCGCCGAACTCTTTCGATGCGTCGACGCCGCGCTGCGCGAGCTGCTCGTCGACGACGAAGCCGTCGCGCGCATAGTGGATCGCCGGCGCGAGCACCTGCTTCCATTTGAGCTTGCCGAAGCGCTTCTGCGCTTCCCACATGCCGGCCACGGTGCCCGGCACGCCGGCCGCGCGCGGGCCGTAGAGGCTCATGCCCTCGACGACGTTGCCGCTCTTGTCGAGGTACATGTCCTTGGTCGCGGCGAGCGGCGCGCGCTCGCGGTAGTCGATGAAGTACGGCTTGCCGTCCTTGTAGATCGTCATGAAGCCGCCGCCGCCGATGTTGCCGGCCTCGGGATACGTGACGGCGAGCGTGAAGGCGATCGCCACGGCCGCGTCGATCGCATTGCCGCCTTCCTTGAAGATCTGCTCCGCAGCGTCCGCGCTGTACTGGTCGGCCACCGCCACCGCCGAGCTCGTCAGCAGCGCCGGCTGGGGCGCCTTCGCCCAGGCCGGCGCGGCCGGCACGAAGCCGAGGCCCGCTGCCGTTACCAGCACCGCGGCGGATGATTTGAACCGGTTCAGCGTAGTCATTGGATGTTCCCCATGTTGAGTTGCGGGGGGCCGGGATCAGGCCCTGATCCGCTTATAGCCGCAGCCGCGACGGCGCCGATATGTCGATTTCGTAGTCGAGATGGGAATATGCAGGAAGAAGTCGTCGGTGGCTACGGATTGCGATGGGCTGTGTGGGGTTGGGTACATGTTGGCGAGGCGGCGCGCGCGAAGTGTGGGGGGGCAGGTCGGCTCGCGTTTGGCGTTGGCGAGCGCCGAGTGCCATCTGCCGAGTGCAAAAAATCCGCGCGCGAATCGCCCGCTACGCGGGCCGATCTGCGAAGATAGCGCCCCGCTTTCGCGTGCGATTCCCGCCCGCCCGGATCGCACGCTTCACGTTTTTTCGTTTCGTCTCGTATGGCATCACACAATGCGCATCATGCGTCGGGATTCGCAGCTGGCGTTGCCGCCGCCGTTCTCGTCGTGCAAACCGGCGCCAGCGGCCCTTGGCATGCGGGCCTGTTCGCAGCATTCGCGGCTGGCGTCGTCGGCGGCACCGCGCCCGACTGGCTCGAAGTCGCGTGGTGGACGCGCAAGCGCCGCCTGTGGATCACGCACCGCACCATCACGCACTGGGGCATCGCCTGGGTTGCGCTGCTCGCGCTCGGCTGGCACGGCCTCACCCATCGTCCGCATCCGCTGTGGGCCGCGCCGCTGTTCGGCTTCGCGTGCGGCGGCGTGATGCATCTGCTCGCCGACTGGCCCAATCCGCTCGGCGTGCCGTGGATCTGGCGGCGTCACTCGCTGAATCTCTGGAAGAGCGGCCACTGCGATCTGCTCGTCGTCGCAGCCGCATGGGGCGGCACGCTTTGGCTCACGCAGTCGCTGTGGACGCGCACGCCCTTGCTCGAGCACTGGCTCGGCTGGTTGCAGCGCGTGTAGGCGCGTTCGGCGCGTCGGTCTCGTCGGTCTCGTCGGTCTCCTCGGTCTCCTCGGTCTCCTCGGTCTCCTCGGTCTCGTCGGTCTCCTCGGTCTCCTCGGTCTCCTCGGTCTCCTCGGTCTCCTCGGTCTCCTCGGTCTCCTCGGTCTCCTCGGTCGCGTCGGTCGCGTCGGTCGCGTCGGTCGCATCGGTCGCATCGGTCGCATCGGTCGCATCGGTCGCATCGGTCGCGTCGGTCGCATC
>NZ_PQMX01000029.1:0-76897 GCF_004368385.1 Burkholderia sp. B10
GGCGCTCGCCGCCCTTCAGCGCGAGCGGCACGCTCGCCGCGAAATAGCCGACCGGCGTGGGCACCATGCCGACGTCGACGACGTCGACGCCCGCCGCACGCAGGCCATCGGCCAGCGCGCCGACGAGCTCCGGCCCGGACAGGCGGCCGTCGCGCGCGACCACGACGGCGTCGCCGCCTTGCGCGCGCACTTCGCTGCCGAACGCGCGGCCGATCGCGCGCGCCGTATCGGCGTCGAGCGTCTTGCCGACCACGCCGCGAATGTCATATGCCTTGAAGATGGATTGGGAGATCATCAGTTCTCTCTCGGTTGCGTGCATGGAAAACGCTCGGACCGGCGCGTGCGCATGGCCGCCTGCGCCGCCGCCGCGCAATCGCGGCGCACCCGGGCGACGGACGAATTCACATGCGCGCACGACAGCAGCGGCATCTCGTCCCGGCGCGCGCAATGCGCGTTGCCGTGCGTTGCCGTGCGTTGCCGTGCGTGGCCGGGGCACCGGATCGCCGATACGGACGACCGCCAGCGATGCGCCATGCAATGTCGTCCGTTCCGCGTCGCCGCGGATCGCCGTGCACCGTCGCCGCGATCGCCGACGCGCATGCAGCTCGCCCACACGACGCGCGCATTGCGTCGTCGTTCGCGAACCGCGTTGCAAATCGCCACCGCCTGCCATGGTCGGCCCGCATGCGCGGCTGCCGATGCGCCGGCCGCGTCGCTTCCGCCCCCGCCGGTCGTTCGATCAGGCACTGTACGTCGCGCACACGCCGACGGGCCGACAAAGCTCTGAACGATTCCGCCAGCGCGCGACACGGCGGCAAAGGCATCGCATCCCCGGCCGCACACCCCGCACGCGCCGCGCTCAGTCCGTCTGCGCGAGATACGGCGACGTGAACACGCGCGGCGGAAACGGCGCCAGCCCGCCTTGCGGCGTGAAGCTGTAGCGCAGATACACGGCGGCCGTCCATTCGCGATACTGATACGCGTTGCCGAACGACGCGGTCGCGCCGACGGCGAGTTGCGGCGCGACCTGATATTCGCCGCGCGCGGCGAGCGAATACGCGACGCCCGTCTTGCTGTGCGACGGGTACAGCGCACCCGGATCGAGGCCCACGGCCTGGCTGGCGGCCGCGTTCGCCGCGGCTTGCGCCTGCATGCCCGGATCGAGCGGGAAATACGGCACCGCGTTCTGCCGGTAATGCTGCACGCCGATCGAGCCGTTCAGGTCGTAGGTGAACCCACCGGTCCTGCCTGAATACTCGACCGGAATGTTCAGTATCACGTACTGCTGCGGGCTGAAATACCCGCCGTGCCCGTACGTGAAATACGACTGGTTCTTGCTGAAGCGCATCCACGTCGCGTTGACGCCGACGGTGAGCGTCCGGTCGGCATCGTTCAGGATGCGCGTATACGCGCCGCCGCTGCCCTTGCCGGAGAAGTTGCGCTCGACGTGATGGCCGTCGTAGAAGTCGAACCCGGCCGCGACGTAGGTGCCGCTCGTACCGTCGTCCCAGCTCAGCGTGCCGCGCGCGCCGCTGCGCATCACGCCGCCCCACTTGAGGCCCGCGCCCGCGTCGCGCGCGCCCGCGTACGACAGCACGCTGTCGGTCACCGCGCGGCGCGTCACGGCCAGCGAATACGCCGCGCGATCGGTGATCGCGCCGTTGTAGCGCGCGCCGCCGACGATGTCCTGATACGGAAACCCGACCGGCGTCGCGCCGATCTCGGCCTGCACCTGCTTGCCCTCGTAGCCGAGCGCGACGCCGACGCCGCTCGCGGTCTGCGAGCCCGGCGAGCCGCCGCCCGCCGCCTTCGACAAGCCCGCGCCGAATCGCGCGAGGGTCGGCACGTCGGTGCTCGCGCTGCCGCCGTCGAGCATGACCGGCGTGGCCGTCACGACGACGTGGCCGTTGCCGGCCTTGATGCGCCCTTCGATCGGCGCCTCGATATCGGTGAGAGCCGACAGCCCGGCTTCGCCGGTCCGGTTGCGGAACACGAGGCCGCCGGTCAGCGCGCTGGTCTGTTCGCGATTCACCTGCGCGAGCTCCGACGCGACGTCGAGCAGCTGCGCATCGGCGGCGTTCGCGCCGCCGTCCGGCTGCGGCGGCTGGCTCGCGGGCCGGCCGCCCGCATAGCCGGCCGGCGGACGCGGAATGTAGCGTGGCGCCGCATACGGATCCGCGTCCGTCTGCGCGAGCACGGGCTGCCGTGTCGCCTGCGCCTTCGCGCCGCCGCGCGCCAGCCTGCCGGGCCGGGACGCAGGCACGGGCGCGGGCGCGGCCGCCGATGCAGTCGCCGATGCAGTCGCCGATGCCGCGGCACGCGACGCGGGCGACATCGGCCACGGCGTCGCGACGTAGCCCGCACCACAGTCGTCGTCAGCGCTGGCCGACGCGCCGCATTCGGGCGACGGCACGTCGGCCGCCGGCTGCCGATACGGCCGATAGCGCGGCGCGGCCGCGGCGCGTCCCGACTCCGCCAAGCCGCCGCCGTCGCCGCCGTAACCGTCCGGTTCGCGCGCAACGGGCAGCGGCGCGGCGCGCGGCGCCGGACTGGCCTCGGGCATGGCGGACGGCATGACGTAGGTCGCGGGCGGCGCGGGCGGCATCGAATAAGGCACGGTCGGAACGTAAGAGGACGGAGAGGGCCACGAAGGCGCGCCGGGCGCCGGCAGCGCCGCGCCGGAACGCGGCGACGGACGCGCGGCGTCGACGGCGGTCTTGCCTTCGAACGGATTGGTGCCGGGCAGCGGGTTCGCGCCGATGCGCCGCAGCGCGTCGTCCCAGCCGCGCGGCACGTTCGCGCGTGCCGGCTGGCCGGACGCGGGCGGCGTATTGGCCGCCAGCAGCGCCCGCTGCAGATACTGCGCGGCGAGCGTGAGCTTGCCCTGCGCGCGATACAGACGGCCGACGGCCGCGAGCAGCGCTGGGTCGTCGGGCGCACTGCGCAGCGCGCTCGCCGCGAACGCTTCACCGTCGCGCCACGCCTTCGCGCCGCTCGCCGCATAGATCGCCGCGATCAGCAGGCCGACGTCGTCGGGGCGGCGGGCCAGCGCGACCCGATAGCACTTCAGCGCATTCGCCGGATCGCCGGCCGACGTGTACAGCCGCGCGAGCGCGCCCTGCAGCTCCGGGTTGTCGGGCATCGCGGCCAGCCACGGCGCGATGACGGCGTAGCCGCCGGCGAGGTCGCCTTCGTCGCGCACCTGATCGGCGCGACGCACGACGATGTCGAGATTGAGCCGTTCGACGTCCGCACGCTGCGCGGGCGACAACTGCATCGCGTCGAGCCGCCGCATCGCCTCGGCCACGCGCACCTCGTCGTGCGCGGCCGACGCGAGCCGCGCGTATTGCAGCAGCAGGCCCGCATTGCCGGGTTCCCGGCCCAGCGCACGCTGCACGATCCACAGCGCGCGCGCGGCGTCGCCGGCCTGCGCGTAGCCGGCGGACAGCTGCGCCGCGAGCGCCGGCACCGACAGGCCGATGCCGTCCGCCTCGTGCAGCACGGCGAGCGCCTTCGCTTGCTGGCCATGGCGCGCCAGGCGCGTCGCGAGGGCCACCTGCTGGCCGACCCACAACCGGTGCTGCAACGTCGTCATCGCCGCGGTGCGCTGCGCGGGCGCGATGCGCTCGAGCCGCTGCAGGCCGACGCTCCAGTCCTGCGTCTGCTCGGCCAGCAGCGCACCGGCATAGAGCGCATCGGGCATGTCGGGCCGCTCGGCCAGCAAGCCGTCCATCAGGCTGCGCGCGGAGCCGATCGCGCCTTGCCGCACGTACACGCGCGCGAGGTCGAGCCGCAGCCACGGATCGTCCGGATTGCCGGCGAGCGCATCCTCGAACAGGCTGCGCGCCGCGCCGAGGTCGCCGCGCGCTTCGGCCTGCCGCGCCTGCGCGGCCTCGGCCGTACTGCGCAAGCGCTCGAGGCCGCCGGCCTTCGCTTGCTGCTCGGCGCTCAGTTGCGTCGCGAACTGCAATGCCTCGTCCGCGCGGCCCTGCGCGGCCAGCGCGCCGACCAGGCCGCGCATCGCGTCCGGGTTGTCCGACTGGCGCCGCAACGCCATCCGGTACGCCTGCTCGGCGCCGGGCGCGTCGCGGTTCTCCAGCAGCGCGTCGCCGAGCAGCACCTGCGCGGTGACGTTCGACGGGTCCGCGAGAATCGCGCGCTCGAACAGCGCCTTCGCCTGCGCGAAGTCGCCGTTGCTCTGCGCGCCGAGCGCGCTGCTCGTGTAGAACCAGTAGGTGGCGCTGTCGAGCGCCGAGCGCCAGCGCGCCGCATTGCCGCCGCGCGACGCGCGTTCGAGATCGCTGCGCGCCTGCGCGAAGCGCTCCTGCTTCAGCGCGACGATGCCGCGCCCGCCCAACGCATCGCTGTCGTTCGGGTTGGCGTCGAGCACGGCGTCGAAACGCGCGCGCGCCGCGGCGAGGTCGCCACGATCGAGCGCCACGAAGCCGTCGTCGATCGCGCGGCCGCGCGCTTCGTTCGCCGCGCCGCGCCGATCGGGCTCGCGCGCCGCCAGATCGGGCCGCACCATGCCGTCGTAGCGCGCCTTGACCGGCGCATCGTCGGGCGCGACCTTCAGGTACGCGAGATAGCGCGCCTGGTCGGACGGCCGCGCCGCGAGCCACAGCAGCGCCTGACGCCAGCTTTGCAGCGCGTCCTTGCCGACCTTGCCGTCGCCGGCCAACTGTTCGAGCCGGTCGATGCCGTCGCGGCGCGTCGCGTCGCGATAGGTCAGATGTTGCGCATAGGCGAGCGCGTAGCGCGGATCGTCCGGGTTGTCGCGCGCGAGCCGTTCGAGGCCGCGCCGCGCATCGTTCCATCCGCTCGGCGTGGCCGCGAGCGCCTGGAAATATTCACGCTGCAGCGCCGGCGACGACGGCACGCCCTGCAGCGCGCGCTGATACTGCCGCACGGCCTGTTCGCTCTGCCCGCTTTGCGCGAGGCGGCGCGCATCGCCCAGCTCGGCGTCCCGCGCACTCGATTCGCCCAGGCGGCTCGCGAGTTCGTCGGTGCGCGCGAAGCCGGGCGCGGTGCGGCGCAGCTGCTCCAGATAGCGGCGCGCGCCGTCGAGATCGCGGCGATCGGCGAGCACCATCCCCATTCCGAACAGCGCGTCGGGCTGATTCGGATCGACGCCGAGCACCTTGTTCCATGCCTGCGCCGCGAGATCGCCGCGACCGTGCGCCTGCCAGTAGCGGCCCTGATCGACGAGCACTTTGAGCGCGTCGTTGGCGGCCTGCGCCGCATGCGGCAGCGCCAGCGCGCACACGAGGCTCGCGACACCGCCCGCGCGGGCGCCGAGCCCGCGTAACCGTCGGTCGCGCATGTCACTCCTTCAGCCGGCGCGCCGCACGCGCGCGCAGCAAACGATAGAACAGCGCCGCCGCGATGAAGGCGCCCAGCACGCCCACCAGCGCGAGCAGCACCGGCCGCCCCGACATGACCCAGCGCACGTAGGTGAGCGGCGGCAGCGCGCCGAGGTGATACGCGGTGTCGGTCGACGCGACCGTCACCGTGCGATCGCGAATCACCACCGTCGCGCCGCGGATCGACGCGAGCAGATCCTCGTCGAGCAGCGCCGGCCCGAGCACCGCGTCCGCATGGCCGGTCGCGCCGATCAGCGCGACCGCGCTGCGGGCCTTGCGCAACGGCGATTCGAAGCCGGCGATCACCGCGCTCGCGCCGTCCGCCACGATCGCCAGGCCGGCCTGCACGCGCTCGGCGCCCGGCGAATCGGCCGCGACCGCGCGGCCGAACAGGCCGCCGAACAGGCCACCGAACACGCCGCCGCGGCGCTCGTCGTCGAACGGGATGCGCGCGGCCCAGCGGCTCAGCAGCGGCTGCGTGTCCGGCGCGCCGAGTATCAGCAGATCGCGCGACGCGAACGCATCGACGCCGGCCGCGTCGGTCACCGCCACGCCGCTGACCGGATAGCCGGTCGACGCGCCCATCCGCCCCATCGCGAGCAGGTACAGGCCGTAGACGTCCGCCGACGGCTCGTTCGGCAGCACGACGGCCGTGTCCGACAGATCGGCCATGCGCGTGAACGGAAAGCCGCTGTTCGCGAACGCGGCCAGATCGGGCAGTGCGATGTAGTGCGGGAACGACGACACGTCGATCGTCGAGCCCGGGTCGATCGCGCCCGCGACGTTCTGCAGCAGCCGCCCGGTGCATTTGCCCTGATCCGGCATCTCGTAGAAGAAGTTCAGCGCCAGTTGCGCATGCGGCGTCACCAGCGGCGGCGGCACGTGCAGCGTCGCGCGCGCGGTGCCGTCGGCGACGAACGGCAGGTAGCGGCTCAGGCTCCAGTTGGCCCAGTCGCGCGCCGGAATCGGCAGCGCCTTCACGAACGTGTCGTCGACGCTCAGGTTGAGCGACGAGCGATCGGCGCGCAGGGTCGGCGTATAGCGATACCGCAGATCGATCGGCGCGCCGCGCGTGTTCCACGTAAACAGATCGGGCGCCATGCGCAGATCGAGCCGCACCGGGCCGGCCTGGTAGCCGGACACCGATAGCGCGCGTTCCGCGGCCAGTTCGCCGAAGCGGACCGGGCGAACCGACGACAGCCAGTTCGGCGCGTCATACGGCACGCGCGGCGCGGGCGGCTGCACACCGGTGACCGTGGCGCGCGTGCCCGCGAGCGGGCCGCGGCCGAATGCGAGCGCCAGCGCGGCCGCCTTCAGTTCGGCCGGCGTGCGTCCGAGCACCAGCAACAGCTGGCCGTGTGCGGGCGCGGGGCGGTCGGCGACCGCCAGCGTCGGCCCGTCGATGGCCGGCAGCGGGACGCCGTCCACCCGATCGTCGGTGGTCGCGAACACCACGACGTTGCCCGCTTCCGGCATGGCGCCGACGCGCACCGGGAAGCGCGCGCCGCGATACGACGCGAGCGCGCCGAACCACGATGCGACGATACCGGCCGCCTCCAGCGTCTCGCGCGACGGCCGCGCGGCGAACGCGAACGGCAGCTCGAGCCGCCGCACGTCGCGCTGATCGAAGAACGGCGCGGGCAGCACGCCGAGCTCGGGCGGCTCGGGCAGCGTCGCATAGGTCAATTCCAGCCGGCTCGCGTTGCTCACCGTCGCCCACAGCGACGAACTGGCCGGATTCTCGCAGCCGTTCGTGTAATGGCCGATCAGCTGAACGTTCAGATGGTTGTACTCGGTGACGAAGCGCGGATCGATCGGCACGTCGCGTGCGACCGTCATCCCCGCCTGCGCGGCCGGCAGCGGCAGCGTCGCCGCCACTTCGCCGTTGACCAGCACCTTCAGCTGCGACAGGTCCGGCAGCAATGCGGGCGAGTAGCTGTAGACGAGGTGCAGCGCCGCCGCCGTGACGACCTCGTCGCGCCGCACCGAAAACGCGACGCCGTTCTGGCCGTCCGTGCCGTGCAACTGCAACGGATCGCGCGCGCCGAGATCGGCGAACGTCAGCGCCTGACGCCGGCCGCCCGGCACCAGCGTGCCGGGCTCCGCCGTGGTCGGCAGCCGGCCGGCGCGGCGACGCTCGGCTTCGTCCTTCGGCACCGGCTCGGCGAGCAGCGGCGGCGGCGCGACGGCTGGGCCGGCCGGCACGGCCATCGACAGCGACGGCAAACGATCGGCCAGGCGCTCCGGCGGCTCGCCGGGCGACGCGGCAGGATCGAACGCGCGCACCGCGCCGGGCTGCTGGGCCAGCGCAGCGGATGCCCAGAGGCCCAACGCGACGCCGCTCGCGAGCGCGCCGAACGCGCATGCGCACGTCCGCAGCTTGCGCGGCCAGCGCGTGCGCCAGCTGCCGGCCCGCGCGCGACGAGCCGCGGCTACCCCCATCGAAACGCGCGCGTTTTCACCCGCGTCGTCGCGCGTGCCGCCGCGCCATCGCGACATCCCCGTCATGCTGTCTGCCCTCGTGTTATTTCTTCGTGATGGTGTCGGCGGCGTCGCCTTTGCCGCCGCGGCCGCCGTGGTGGCCGCCGCGCAGGTCGCCGTACAGGCGCGCGATCACGCGCAGCAAACCGCGTATGCCGACCGTCGCGAGATGCAGGAATGCATGCGGCGGCGAGTCCGGCCGGCGGCCCGCGGTCCAGTCGATCCATGCGTCCGCGCGCGCGAACGTCGAGCTGACCAGATCGAATTCCTGCTGTTGCGACAGGGTCTCGAAGCGGATGCCGAGCCGCCCCGGTTCCGCGTACTCGATCGTCCCCGGAAACGCGTACTCGTCGACGCCGCGAAACAGCGACACGGTCACCTGTTCGCCGTCGGGCACGCGCGCGTCGTCCGGCACCGCGACGCCGATGCCGCCTTCCGAGTAGTCGAGCGTTTCGCACGCCAGCGTGCGGCCGTTGCCGAACCGCAGCATCACCGGAATGCGCGCGGCGACGCGATGCGACTCGCGCACCTGCCGGCGCTCGTTCGCCGCGGCGACCGCGAGGCCGAGGATCAGCAGGTTGTAGGTCGTCCACGCGAGGTTGAACGCCGTCGTCTGCACCTCGCTGCCCACGCCGCGATTCAGCGCGATATGCAGCGCGCCCATCGCGAGGCCGAACGCGTTCAGGATCACCAGGCTCAGGTACGGCTTCGAGATCGCCCAGTCGAAATAGCCGCGGTCGATCCGGCCGCCCTTGGCCGTGACGTTGAACGTGCCGAGCCGCGGATTGACCAGCGCGAGCAGCGTCGGCAACGCGATGTACGACGCGAGCACGGCCTCGTAGACTTCCGCCCAGAACGAATGCCGGAACCGGCTCTGCATCCGCGAGTTCGTCAGCGTCGCGTGCACGACGTGCGGCAGCGCGTAGAGCGCGAGCATCGTCGCCGATGCGTGGATCACGTGCGCGCCGAAGAACAGGAACGACAGCGGCGCGGTGAGGAACACGAGCCGCGGGATGCCGTAGAAGAAATGCATCATCGCGTTCAGGTAGCACAGCCGCTGCCCCAGCGTGAGCCCGCGTCCGAACAGCGGATTGTCGATGCGGAAGATCTGCGTCATGCCGCGCGCCCAGCGGATGCGCTGGCCGATGTGGCCCGTCAGGCTTTCGGTCGCGAGACCGGCCGCCTGCGGGATCGCGAGATAGGCGGTCGTATAGCCGTGGCGATGCAGCTTCAGCGCCGTATGGGCATCCTCGGTGACCGTCTCGGTCGCGATGCCGCCGATCTCCTCGACCATCGAGCGCCGCAGCAGCGCGCACGATCCGCAGAAGAACGTCGCGTTCCAGAGGTCGTTGCCGTCCTGCACCAGCCCGTAGAACAACTCGCCTTCGTTCGGCACCTTGCGGAAGATCCCGAGGTTGCGCTCGAACGGATCGGCCGAGAAGAAATGATGGGGCGTCTGCAGCATCGACAGCTTCGGGTCGCGGATGAACCAGCCGAGGCACAGCTGCAGGAACGAGCGCGTCGGCACATGATCGCAATCGAAGATCGCGACGTACTCGCCGTGAGTCGCCTTCAGCGCTTCGTTCAGGTTGCCGGCTTTCGCGTAACGGTTGTGATCGCGGATCGTCCAGTGCACGCCGACGGCTTCGCAGAAGTCCCGGAACTCCGGCCGGCGCCCGTCGTCGAGCACGTGGATCGACAGCTTGTCGGCCGGATAGTCGAGCGCGAGCGCCGCGTAGACCGTCGGTTTGACGACGCTGAGCGGCTCGTTGTACGTCGGGATGAACACGTCGACGCTCGGCCAGTCCGCGCGCGACGCGGGCAGCGGCAACGGCTTGCGCCCCAGCGGCCACGCCGTCTGGAAGTAGCCGAGCAGCAGCACCGCGGCCGCATACACTTCGGCCGCGACGAGCAGCGCGCCCCAGGCCGCGTCGAGCGGGTGCGACCACACCAGCGTTTCGGTGAGTCGCCAGAACATGTACCGGCCGGTGGCCACGACCGACAGCACGATCATCACGAGCGTCGCGTAGCGGCCGTTCACGCGCCGGATCGCGAGCGCACCGGCCAGACAGCAGGTCGCGAACGCGAGCTGGCCGGCGTCGTCGAGCGGCACCGTACAGACGAAATACAGCGCCAGCGCCGCGCATGCGGCGAGCGGCGCCGTGACGAGCCAGCCGCTGCCCGGCAACCGGTCGAGCAGCCGGTCGAGCGCCGATCCGCGAGAGACCTCGACAGCCGCGCTCATGCCACGCTCCGCGCATTCGCGCGCCGCCCGAGCGCGCGTTCGAGCCACTCGGCACACGCGCTCAGGTCGGCCGCGGCCTGCGAACGCGGGTCGTAGCGATGCACGGTCGTGCGACACGCGAGCGATTCCGCGACGCCCTGATCCGCGTGAATCACGCCGGCGAAGCGCGCCGCGCCGACGCTGTCGCGCAATGCGCGCAGCACGTCGCGGCCCAGCTCGCGCGACTGATCGACCTGATTGACCACGTAGCCGTCGCCGACGAAGTCGGTGCGCGTCGCCGCATAGGCGTCGAGCATGCGCCGCATCTGCGGGATCGACGCGTACGACGCCGCGTCGGCGAGCAGCACGGTCAGCACGAAATGCGCCGCCGTCAGTGCGGCGCGCATGTAGACCGACGAGCCGGGCGGCGTATCGACGATCACGATGTCGTCGTCGCCGAGCGCGAGCGCGGCGAGCCCGCGCGCGAGCCACGCCGGATCGCGATCGAGCATGCGCTCGAAGCGGCGCTGATCCGTTTCGCCGACCACGCCGAACGGCATCACCGCGATCCCGTCGACCACCGCGAGCGGCCACTGCCGCTCGCTCAGCGCCGCGCCGGCCAGCCCGTCGCTCATCTCGAGCGGTACGCCGAAATGCAGCTTCAGCGCATTCTGCGGATCCAGATCCACCACGCACACGCGATGCCGGCGCGACGCCGCGAGCACGGCCGCGAGGTTCGCCGCCAGCGTCGTCTTGCCGACGCCGCCCTTTGCCGACGCGATCACGACGATCTTCATGAACGGCCCGTCCATACCGGCGGCGGCTTCGGCGCGTCGGCCGGCGCGTGACCGCGCAGCCGCTCGAACAGCGTCTGCAGCGGCTCGGACGAGCCGGGCGCGCGCGTGCGGTCCGAGGCCGGCGACTTGCCGACCAGTTTCTTCAGCGCGCCGGCGCTGCGATCGCGTGCGGCGGCGGCGGTTGCGCACGCCGCGCGCGTGTCGGCCGTCGCGGCGTCGGCTTCGGGATGCGTGTGCTCGGCAGCGATCGGCGCGGGCCCGCGAGGCGCGTCGTCCGCTTGCAATTCGACACCAGCGAGCAGCGGCCAGCGCGCGCGCGCCGCATCGGCATCCGCTTCCGCGCGCACCTCGTGATAGCGTCCGGCATCGCCGCCGAAACGCTTGAACAACGATTCGATATCCCGTGAGCTCGACATAAGCTGCCCTGTTGTCATGACGGAGAGTCCGGTCGCGCGGGCCGTTCAGCGCGGCGCGCGAGCGATGCGCAACTCGATCCGTGCGTCGTCCTGCGGCACGACGTCCTGCGTCACGCGCAGGCCGGCCGCGCCGACGCTGTCGAACCAGCCCTGATACGCGCCCTGCAGGAACGCCGCCGACCAGCCGAGATGGCTGGCGCCGAGCGCGCGCAACGGCGCCGCGTAATGAACGATGCGCAGAAACGCCTGTTCGTCTGACAGCTCGGCGTAGCCCCACTCCATTTCGCGCCAGCGCGCGTTCAAGGCGTTCGTGAGATCGTCGGTCGACTCGCACGGGCCGAGCGGATGCGCGGCCGCGAAGCGCATGCCGACGCGCGCCATCAGTTGGCGGAGTTCGTCCTGATCGAGCTGATCGCTGAATTCGCCGGCAAGCGCCTCCAGGAACCCGCGCCATTGCGGCGACACCTGGCGCTCGAGAAGGTGCTCCAAGATTTCCTGCATGCGAGACGGCCCCGGTGAAATTGGATGATCGATGTGCCCGCATCGTGCCTGTCGTGTGCGGGCATCGTGCCAACGGCGTTTTGGAAATCGTAGCGAATCCCGCTTCGCGGATGGGCGCCAACATCTAGCCCGGAGGCGACAAACTGGCAGACGTAACCGACAACGGGCCGGCTGCGTCAGCGCGGCCGTTTCGTGCGCCCGCCCGTCGTCGGACGGCGAACACACTTCACGCGGCGCTGGGCGCGCCGCGAGGCATCGAGCGACTACGCGGGCGTCGTGTCAGGCCAGGCCCGGCGACGATTCATCGCGGAATTCGCAGAACAGCTCGCGGCGATCGGCGAGCACCTCGATCTGCTCCGGCGTCAACCCGGCGACGATCGATGCGACTTCGTCGGACATGCCCAGCTGCTGTTTCGCGACTTCGCGATCCGCATGCAGCAGGCGCTGCGCGAGCGTCAGGTATGAACGGTTGAATTCAGCGATTGCGTCGAAGACGTCGTCCTGTTCGGCCATGATCGTTCCTGTTATTGTCGGCCGGCCGTCGGATTCGGCAGGCCACGGGGCGCATGTTCCCGACGCCCGGCGTTCTCGACCGAGTACTGTATGTGACGCATGCACCGCTGAACGGACAAAGCATAGACGTAATCCGCCAAATCGCGATGTTCTGCGACTGGCGCGATTGCCGCAATCGCGGCGGTTACCGCGAGCGCGGAATGGGGCCTACGGGGACGGAACCGGTGCGTCGGGCCTGGCCTGCGTCAGGCGCTCGACGAGCGCTTCGAGCTCCGCCGGCTTCAGCGCAATGATCACTGACGCAATCTCGTTCGAGATGCCGAGCTCGCGTGCAGCCACGTCGCAATCGATCTTCAGCATCTGCTGCATCAGTTCCAGGTAGGCCGGGTCCAGCGCTTCCAGTGCGCGGCAAATGTCGCGTTGTTCCATCATCGCGCCCTCCCGATAACACGCCCGTGACGTCGATGGATCGGCATTCCGACGCGTCGGCAGTTGCCGTTCCGGTGTGCGGATGCAAGCCGCGCTTCATCGCGGCTGCCGTCGAATGAATACCATTTCAAAATAGTTCGTTGTGCAATTCGTGATGTCGTGATCGGCCTGTCCGATTCGCCCAGGATTCAGTCGTCGTTTCAATCCGGAACGCCCCTAGGATTTGTGCAACTGCACACGCTCGACGCAATGCGATTGCGCATGTGCAACGTCGATTGTCTGGGCGCCCGGACGCCGCATCGGAAACCGGCGTGGTCCGCTCTTCACTCCGAAATCATGGAAATATCGCTATGTTGAAAGTGACGAAAGCCGTCTTTCCGGTCGCCGGCCTGGGCACGCGGTTCCTGCCCGCCACCAAGGCGAGCCCCAAGGAAATGTTGCCGGTCGTGGACAAGCCGTTGATCCAGTATGCCGTCGAAGAGGCGATCGAAGCGGGCATCACCGAGATGATCTTCGTGACCGGGCGCAGCAAGCGCGCGATCGAAGATCACTTCGACAAGTCGTACGAGATCGAGGCCGAGCTCGAGGCACGCGGCAAGGAGAAGCTGCTGTCGCTCGTGCGCAGCATCAAGCCGAGCCATGTCGACTGCTTCTACGTTCGCCAGGCCGAAGCGCTCGGGCTCGGTCACGCCGTCCTGTGCGCGGAGAAGCTCGTCGGCGACAACCCGTTCGCCGTGATTCTCGCCGACGATCTGCTCGACGGCCCGACGCCGGTTCTGCGCCAGATGATCGACGTATTCGACCACTATCATGCGTCGGTCATCGGCGTCGAGGAGATCGCGCCGGCGGATTCGAAGTCCTATGGCGTGATCGACGGCAAGCGCTGGGAAGACGATCTCTTCAAGCTGTCGGGGATCGTCGAGAAGCCCGAACCGGCGCAGGCGCCGTCGAATTTCGGCGTCGTCGGCCGTTATGTGCTGAAGCCGAAGATCTTCAAGCATCTGCGCGGGCTCAAGCCGGGCGCGGGCGGCGAACTGCAGCTGACCGACGCGATCCAGTCGCTGCTCACCGATGAACAGGTGCTCGCGTACCGCTACGACGGCACGCGTTTCGACTGCGGCAGCAAGCTCGGCTATCTGAAGGCGACGGTCGAATTTGCGTTGCGGCATCCGGAGGTCGCGGCGGATTTCGAACGGTATCTGCTCGCGCGGATGTCGGAGCAGCTGGTCGTCTGACGCCGGTCGCGCGCCGCGGGCCGCGGCGCATCGTGCGACCGATCTTTCACGCCACGTGCCGCGGAGATTGCGGCGTCGCGCAGCGAGGACCGCACATGTGGACCGCCATCGGCAACCTCGGTGACGCTGCGCTGACGCTCCCGCTCGCCGCCGTGTGTTTCGCATGGCTCACACGCTCGTTGTACGGCTGGCGCATTGCGCTGTCGTGGGCCACGCTGCTCGCTGCGGCGATGTTGCTCGTCGGCGTCACGAAGGTTCTTCATGCGGGATGCGGCGTGCAGATTCGCGCGGTGCACTTCCGCGCAATCAGCGGGCATGCGCTGCTCGCTGCGGCCGTGTGGCCGATGGCATGCCTGCTGATGCTGCACGACGGCTGGAACACGCGTACATTGCGCGCGCTGTTGCCGGGGCTCGCGCTTGCCGCGACGATCGCCGTGGCGCGCGCACGCGACGACGCACATACCGCGTCCGAAGTGATGGCCGGCTGGATGCTCGGTGTGCTCGTCACCGTCGTGCTACTGAAACGATGGACGGATGCACCGATCCTGCCGCCCGTGTTGCGGCCGCTCGCGGTGGTGTCGGTATGCGCCGTGGCGGCGCTTGCGTATGGACGGCATGCGGCGATTCAGGATGCGATCGACGTGTATGCGCCGGTGGTTTGTGCAAGGGGGATGTGAGCGGGGGACGTGCGCGGAGGTTGCCGGGCTCGACATGCGACCGGCGATGCGCGACGACGCTCGTGGTGCTGCACGGTCGCGGCCGACGATTGGCGGCACCGATCAACATTCTGTCGGACTCGCACGATTGGCATTACCGACAATGGGTTCATCACGCACTGCACCATTTTCTATTTTCGCTGGGAGCCGATGAAGATCCTCGTCTACGGCATCAACTATGCGCCCGAGCTGACCGGCATCGGCAAGTACACCGCCGAGATGGCGGAAACGCTCGTCGAGAAAGGCCACACCGTGCGTGTCGTGTGCGCGCCGCCCTACTATCCCGAGTGGCGCGTCGCCAGCGGTTACTCGGCGCTGCGCTACTCGACCGAAGAGCGCGGCGGCGTCGCGCTCTGGCGTGCGCCGCTGTGGGTGCCGTCGCGACCGAGCGGCATGCGCCGCATCGCGCACCTGGCGAGCTTCGCGCTGTCGAGCTTTCCGATCATGCTGCGGCAGGCGCTGTGGCGGCCCGACGTCGTCGTGTGCATCGCGCCGAGCCTGCTCAATGCACCGGCCGGCTGGCTCGTCGCGCGCCTCACCGGCGCGCATGCGTGGATTCACATCCAGGACTACGAGGTCGATGCCGCATTCAGCCTCGGGATGCTGAAGGGATCGCTGCTCAAGCGTGCGGTGCTTGTGCTCGAACGTACGCTGCTGAAGCGGTTCGACACCGTATCGACGATCTCGGGAAAGATGATCGAGCATGCGATGCGCAAGGGCATTCAGCCGCACAAGCTCGTCCACTTTGCGAACTGGGCCGACACGCATTCGATCTATCCGCTCAAGCGGCCGAGCGAATTGCGGACCTCGCTGTACATCTCTCCCACCGCGACGATCGTGCTCTATTCGGGCAACATGGGTGCGAAGCAAGGGCTCGATATCCTGGCCGACGCGGCGCAACGACTCGTGATGCGAGACGACGTCGTGTTCGTGTTCTGCGGCAACGGGCCGGCGCGTGCGGAGCTTCTGATGCGCTGCGGCGGCCTGAGGAACTGCCGCTTTCTCGAGCTGCAACCGATCAGCCGGCTGAACGAGCTGCTGAATCTCGCCGACATCCATGTGCTGCCCCAGCGTGCCGACGCTGCCGATCTCGTGATGCCGTCGAAGCTGACCGGCATGTTCGCCAGCGGGCGGGCCGTGATCGCGATGGCGAGCCCCGGCACCGAGCTGCATGACGTTGTTGCGCCGCGCGGGATCGTGGTTCCGCCGGGCGATGCCGAAACGCTTGCGTCGTCGATCGACGCGCTCGCGGCGAATGCGGCCGAACGCGCCCGACTGGGGCAGGCCGGGCGCAAATTCGCCGAGGCCGTGCTTTCGCGCGACGCGGTGTTGAGCGCATTCGATGCCAAGTTGCACGCATTGCGTCCCGCGCCGTCCGACGCCGAAGTCCCCGGCGCACGGCATCCGGATTTCTGAAACTGCATTCGACTCTTCTCGATACCGCAACATGAAGATCACCATCATCGGTACCGGCTACGTAGGCCTCGTCACTGGCGCTTGCCTCGCCGAAATCGGCAACGACGTGTTTTGCGTCGACGTCGACCAACGCAAGATCGACATCCTGAACGGCGGCGGCGTACCGATTCACGAGCCGGGCCTGAAGGAGCTGATCGATCGCAATCGCGCCAGCGGCCGGCTGCAGTTCTCGACCGATATCGAAGCGAGCGTCGCGCACGGCGACATCCAGTTCATCGCCGTCGGTACGCCGCCCGACGAGGACGGTTCCGCCGATCTGCAATACGTGCTCGCCGCTGCGCGCAACATCGGGCGCTACATGACCGGCGCGAAGGTGGTGGTCGATAAGTCGACCGTGCCGGTAGGCACCGCGCTGCACGTGCGCGATGCGATCGCGACCGAGCTCACGCGGCGCGGCGTGCGCCATGAATTCTCGGTCGTGTCGAATCCGGAGTTTTTGAAGGAAGGTGCGGCCGTCGACGATTTCATGCGCCCGGACCGCATCGTGATCGGCACCGATTCCGATGAAGCTGGCGAGCGTGCGCGCGAACAGATGAAACGGCTGTATGCTCCGTTCAACCGCAATCATGAGCGGACGCGCTATATGGACGTGCGCTCGGCCGAGTTCACCAAGTATGCGGCGAACGCGATGCTCGCGACGCGCATCTCGTTCATGAACGAGCTGGCGAATCTGGCCGATCGCGTCGGCGCGGATATCGAGGCCGTGCGGCGCGGCATCGGTTCGGATCCGCGGATCGGTTACGACTTCCTGTATGCCGGGGTCGGCTACGGCGGATCGTGTTTTCCGAAGGACGTGCGTGCGCTGGTGCAGACCGCTGCCGAATACGGCCAGTCGCTGCGGATTCTGGAAGCTGTCGAAGCGGTCAACGATGCGCAGAAGAAGGTGTTGCTGGAGAAGATTTCGGAGCGATTCGGGGAAAATCTGTCGGGGCTCACGTTCGGGCTGTGGGGGCTGGCGTTCAAGCCCAATACCGACGACATGCGCGAAGCGCCGAGCCGCGATCTGATCGCCGGGCTGCTGAAGCGCGGTGCGAGCGTTCGCGCTTACGATCCGGTTGCGACGGAGGAAGCGCGGCGTGTGCTCGCTCTCGATCTTGGCGACGATCCTGGCGCGCATGCAAGGCTTCGGTTCGTTGCGACGTCGGAAGAGGCTGCGGCCGGCGCCGACGCGCTGCTGATCGTCACCGAGTGGAAGGTGTTCAAGAGCCCGAATTTCGCGGCGCTGGTGGAACTGCTGAATGAGCCGGTGATCTTCGATGGGCGGAATCTTTATGAGCCGGAGGCGATGGGGGAGTTGGGGGTTGAGTATTACAGTATTGGGCGGCCGGATGTGGCGGGAGCGGAAACAGTTAGGACGCTGAGCGTAGCACGGGCATAAGCGTACAACTTCCGGATTCGGTCTATATCGAGACCTTAAGCCCGCAATTGAACCAGAACCGTTACGGAACTTACCAATATGGCCTCGGATATAAATCAGGCACTGCGGGCATCGCGCAATACACGTTTGCACCCCGCAATTCAGTGTTTGTAAATTTAATGAATAAGTCCCGCCATCGACCGGATCCAACCAAACAAATTCCCGTGGAGCATCGAATCATGAAGGTTAGCGTGGCAGTTTGCGGTCGCTTCCACTTTCACAATTACATTGAAAATCTAGACAGATCCGGAATTCTAGATACATTTTACTACTCCCATAAGATACGCAATTCCGCATTCTCGTTGGCGCACAGCCGTTCGATCAATATCTGGGCAAAAGAATATGCCGTCCGAGCTCATGCCAAAGTGTTGAAGGGACGGCTGAGCGATTTGCTCTACCCGTCATATCACGACCTTTGGCAACTTGGCGTGCGCCTATACTGGCGACCGACTCAAGTACTACACGTCATGGCACACGGTACGTCACGACAAGTTGTCAAGGTCGCGAAACGCGAAGGCTCGACCGTAATCGGAGAGGTTGTCAATACCCATCCGATTTATCGTGACAGCATTCTAACCAAGGAGGAAGACAAGCGCGGGCTTCCACATGTCAACAGAATTAATCGACAACAAAAGAGATTGATGGACGAATTAGAAATGTACGATTACGTGCTGGCGCCATCAGCGATCGTACGAGAGTCCTTCATTCAGCAGGGAGTTTCGGAAAGCAAAATAAAAGTTATTCCATATGCCGCGAATGTGAAAAGATTTCACCCTCTAAATAGACATGACCAGTCAAAGGATCGCTTCGACATCTTGTGCGTTGGACAAATCAATTTGAGAAAGGGCCAACTTTACCTCCTGGAAGCCGTCAAGCAACTCAACGACAAGCGATTGCATGTCACGCTGATCGGTCAAATTGATCCACATATTGAATTTTTACTGGAGCCATATCGACATCTGTTCACGCACATTCCGCGTGTGGACAACACACAACTCAACACATACTACAATTCCGCTGATCTCTTCGTGCTGCCTTCCCTGGAGGAGGGTTTGGCGGTAGTGCTATGCGAAGCTTTGGCTACCGGACTTCCGATTGTCGCCACGCTAGAATCCGGGGCTGCGGAAATCATCGAACATAATCGTAGCGGCAAAATCATTCCGGCCGCTTCCGCCACCCAACTGGCCAATGCAATAGATGAGATGGTTAGCGCCCCCGGAAGGCTGAGGGAATTTTCTCACCAGGCACTCCTCGCCGCTACCAATACTCACAATTGGAATCAATACGTCGAAAAACTGGTCGGCGTCTACTCCGACTGTCTGGGATCGAATTAGCTAATCACGAGGCGTAGGGCTTCCGCCTCAAAATCGCGACACGTCAAATTATGTATTATCGGCGAGTTCGTAGAGCGCTTGCGGCGCCGTGACGCCTTTTCATCAGCGTAGCGCTATGTCGGTGAATGTGAACGCGTGCTCGTGTGCTCGCGGGCAGACCGCTGAGACGCGTACAGACGATAGGATAGCCCTTGCACTTGACTCTTGAGACGTCGCAGTAGTACCAAAAACGAGTTACCGATCACTTGATTCATTCACCAAGGCGAGCGGTATATGCTGCTTCTGCTGATCGTACCATCGCCGCCACCCGGCGAACCAGAATGCGAAGCGCGATACGACAACGTGGCCGCACTATTGGTCCGCCCCAAGTTCTTTCCCTGACTGCTTTGCCCGGTGTAGCCAGCAATACTGGCGGCGGACTCCCGGGAGAGTAGCCGCTCAACCGGTGTTCGACTGTAACCTTCCGAGGGCGCAGCAGAGTGCTTTCCAACGAGCTCCTCGCCGAAATTCGCGTCATATCGCCCGTCGTAACTTTTCGGTGCACCGAGCAACGGACTAGTGGATGCCCCGGGGACGCTTATTGAGTTCCGTGCCTGGCCGTTGCTGGCCGAAGCTTTGCCATCAATGCTGCTAAAGCCGCCTGTCGCCCTACCATCAATTCCATGTGCGGTCCCGAAATGCGGAGATGTCAATGTTCCCACCGGCAGATTCCGATTTCCCCATTGTCGGCGCGTTCGTCCTTTATTCGATTCACTTTGGGCGTTAGCCGCAGTATCAGTCAATAAAAAAAACACAAGCGTCATGAAAATACATATCGCTTTCGTACGTGTGCGCATATCTTCCCCACCACTGCTATCGAATTGTCGACCCATTCTCAATAAATCAAATACCACAACCCAACCGACCACCACGATAAATCAATATTTTTCACCTTAATGACGGCACCCCAACCAGACATCCCATAGAAAAATTCAATCACAAATCTACGCAAAAATAATCAATTTTCCTCACGCCAAAATAAATATCATCAGGTTAACAACTAACACTATACAACCACCGCCCTATACACAGCCATCATTCCTCGCTTTCCAGGCATCTCGATGAATATGTTAGTCACATAGGAAATTGAAATAAGGGTAATCAAATATAAAATCAAAATCGCAAAGAATCTAATATCAATCACGATACCCATCATCGATTCAAAAACAAGCAACAGAGGCATATGTAAAAGATACATTGAATAGGACAGCCTACCCAACATTTGCGGGATAGGCGAATTCAACAAATTAGAAATAATTCCCTTATCTCCGCTCAATAGACCGATCAACATTGCAAATGCAAGTGGAGCGACAAATGCCAGCACACCATACTGCGTTGACGTTGTGATCAAAAAGATTGAAGCCACAGCAATAGCAACCTCCGCATAGCCACTCATTCCCATCCAGGAAAATTCGCGCCACGGCTTAAAATGATATACCACAACACCTGCAAAAAAACCCGCCAAGCATCGAATCATTGCTCCTGATGAGGCCACATTATCAAGACATGCCTTTGCACCAACACCGCATCCATTTTTTACCAAATCTATATAAAATAGAAATGCATAACAAACGAGCGAAATAACCAACGAAATTAACGCACGGCGTTGATTATCCACCACAAGCCAAAACATGCCAAAGACTACGTACGCGTAAAACTCCGTACTGATACTCCAACTCGCGAAATTATATACATGAATATTTGGCAAACCGAGTCCGAAAATCATGGTGATCGTGGCCAATATTTCCGCCGCCGAGGGCAAAATCAACGCGCCAGCTGAATCAACCACATTGGCAACAATAAAATATGCAAGATAAGAAAATAGCAAGAGCGGCAATAACCGCGCGAGCCTCGAAAACATGTATTTAAAAAATTCCGCGAAACTCACTAGCCTATCGCCATAGCTAACACACATCACATAACCGCTCAATATAAAAAACAAATCAACCGATAGATACCCGGCTTTGATCAATGAAATACCGTGAAGTGCCTTGACGTGGTAAATCACAACCAAAAAGGCTGCGACTCCTCTGAGCCCCTCAAATGACTTAATCAGTGGTTTAGCCATTTTCCCGTCGCCAGAATTTTCCATATATCGTCACCTTATAATCAAGGGCCACATGGAATTGATTATCTGGCCATCTATAGTAATCCGGCCCAATTTCGGCTTTACGCTCGAATCATCTGAAAAGTGGCTTCCAACCGCATTCTTCGCCACAAGGGATAACGTCCGCTTTCCGAGTGAAACTATTCTAATTTTACCAAGGCGCAACCCTGCCACCCCCCCTAGCGGAAAAAACTTTGCATCTGACCTACTCAAGCCAGATTGCCCAATCAGAAACGGGGAATGCGCGCCTCGATCCAAGAATTCAATATATCCATCGTCAATTGTCAATTCGGCGTCGTGTACACGAACCGGAACTGTCGTCTGTCCCGTAATGGACAATTTCCTAATACGTACTTTCGTCGTTCCAGTGTTTCTTATTTTGTACTTGGAAGAAAGTCTTTCCGAAATAGACGAACTCGGGCCAGCGCCTGTGGCAGGAAAACCTATAGAAACCGCCGCTGAATATGCGTCCTCAGATGGTGTGTTCGTTGCGCAGTTTTTTGCTGCGAGATAATCTATTTCGGTATCCCCTCCAAATAACACACTTATCCCAGCTCGCTGAAAATCGCGTACCTCGATGTGTTTGAAGTGAACGTTAATCGACGTATCACCGACTAGCAATCCACCAAGCGAATTTGATGATCCGTTTCCTTCCAGAACAAGACTCCCCCAGTCGACATCGGAGGTTGATTCGATTGTCAGTGTGTTTTTTTTAATATCGTCCGAAATCACAGTAACACAGTCACTTGTTACTCCGTTTGACGTGCCCCATGACGCTGAGACACCGCGATCCAAGACGACTTTTTGCCACCCGCTGTCGATAGTTGCTGAGTGACAGATATATGCAGCCCCCTCTGTAGCCGTAAAGTGCAAGTTCTCCAACCGAATATTTTTTGGATAATCCTGTTGCCCATTACGGAATCGTATGACGAGATTCTCCGCATATTCAAAAATCTGACGCAAACGCTGATCGACCGTAATTGAATTTTTATCGATCGACCTGACAGTCAAAAATTGGTTTGGCGCGTCCTCGCGTGAGGGCGTACTGCTTACCGAGCGCCCATTTCGTGCCAAGCGGATAGTCTGACCGACAAGAACATCTGGGGCGTTTTTAAAGAAAATCTGATTTTCATTACAACTCACCCCTATCACCTCAGCAGTTTTCTCGCCATCGAATACCCCTGACAATATATTTATTGATGTCTGGTAGCCGAAAGGTGACGACTCACCACCCATCATATCGATAATCGAGCGACCTTTCGACGTTACGAGGACATTTGAAGGCAATATCCAAATTCTCGAAATACTAGTTGGATCAAGATGGTGACCCAAGATGTTTTCGTCTACGTCTGATCCGGTATATTTCCCAAGGATATATTTGGGGAGATTCAAACATATTACTCCGCCACCACGCTGATGAATGGCATTGGAGGCACGCTGAAATGCAGCTAACCAATCCCCCCTGTCTTTTTCCTCGTAGTAATCTTCAACAGCGACCACGCTCTTGAGTCCGACGTCAGCAGCACTCGACGGCCGCTCGTCGGCGTTCACCATGAATGGCGCCCCCACATATCCGGCGACAACAGCACCGATTTTAGCGACCGCTGCTCTTCGAGATGGACGCATGGCGTTATCAAACCATTTAGTTTCATTCCGGTTATTCGGCAAATCCCGTTATATTCTAATTTTAACGGGATGAACAATCATCGCGATCAACATACCCAACCAAAAGGCTCGAGATATAACAACAGCTTGCCCTCCATCGAATAAGAGAGCCACAAACATAACCACTGCTATGCACATAGTTGGCATCATCCCTCTCTTGCGCCTAGACACATATATACCGCGAACCAACCATGCTAAGAATGGGGCAGTCAATAAAATTCCATAGTGAAAACACATGTAGAAAAACAAAGAATCTATGGTCGTCACCTCTACAACCGATTGCGAAAAATACGGATCAATGTCATTGAAAAATGAACGATACCCGAGTCCGTGAGGCAACGTTACCTTCCATGGATTCGTAAAAATAAACTTAAAATACGAAAATCGCGTCTCGTCAGAGCCTTGCATTCTCCCGTTTCCACTTACGGTGGCATCAAGAAAATTCTGAGTCTTTCCGACAGCCTGAATATAATGTGATTGGTCGCTAACAAAAAAATCTTCTACCTTTGAAACGAGACGCGGTGCGACTGGGATTGCTACAATTGCGCCCGCCGCAATAATTATCACGAGACGCATTCGCGACCTATTCTCAAGCTGTGATGCCGCATAGGACAACAAATAAACGATTCCGCACGCGGCGGAAATCCAATATTGTCGATAAAAACTAACGGCTGCCAGAAATACAAGCAGCACGGTGGCCAATGCAGCAAGAGCCATCCGACGCGACTCACACGCGAGCACGATCGCCACCAGCATGCAAACGTATGGAGACGCGAATTTTGTTCCCAAGGAATCTCCAGTGACTTGAAAATACCAACTCAATGCACTTATTATTCCGGTAACTATCCCGAGCTGAATCAACGGCAACGAATCTCGTCGCCTAAAATCCCAGAAAATCAGAAAGCCGAGCAGGATACTAAGATTAGCCCTGTAATCGGCATATGAATATATTGCATTCCCCCCGATGAGAGACCCCAATATAAAAAGTGCAGTTATAGTTATAAATGCCGCGATTACTTCGTGTCTTTTATACCGGACAATCCTCACGACTGCGCGCGCGATGGGGTCGCGAGCAATGAGTCCCCATCCAATCGCCAAAAACAGCGCCGCTTCAAACAGGTAATTTCCGCCAACATCGAATACCTTTATCGAAAATGCAGAAAAAAGCACTAGACTATAAATCGTTGGCGAAATCCAGCTTATTACGTAGCGCACAATTCTTCGCGAAACATCAGATCGAGCAGACGCTCCTCCGATATATGTTACGTTGACAAGTTTAATTCGGCTCGATCCCGCGTTTATTTCGTTCATCGGAGTGATACCAGTGTCAGCTCAGTAACGTGGTTTTCGAAACCAATTACTTCGATATGCTCGCCGGTACGAGATAGCAGCGGCTACGAAGTGCACTTTACGGTTGTGACGATGTGCAAGCTAGAGGGGGCTAGGGATTGATCACCGTCGACGAGGGATCTAGGTGTGGGATCAGATGCCTACCATTAGAAGGCATGCCCCACCCCATCCGGTTTTGTGACGCTGCATATCTCGGCATGGTGTCCGATCATGGATGACGGCGTCCGCCTAAATCTTGGCCGGATCCGTCGCGCCCCTCGAGCATTTCACTGCATGAGATGCCGCAGTGCCTTGCGCTGGATTAATCCGACATGATTAACAACCCGACGACATTCTCAAACAACCCCATCCACTACCCACTCCGGCCGTGCCCCTTCCGCAAGCAACCAGCGATACACCGCAGCCATCCGTTCCGCGACGCTGCGCCAGATAAAGCGCTCCGCGACCATCACCCGTCCACGCTTCCCCATCTCACTTAGTTCGCACTCGTCCGCTGCGCCAAACTTCGCCAGAAACCGCTTGATATCCTCGACATCCGCTCTGATTCTAAACGCCGCCCCAGCGTCAAATCCCTCCGGCAGATTGCATGCGTCTGTCAATGCGCACGGTACACCGACCGACCATGCTTCCAGCGGAACCATCGGTAGACCCTCGCTGAACGACGGCAGAATCAACCCATGACAGGCACCATAGGTCTGCTGTTTCGCGCCGCCGAATTGCGGTCCGATGAATCGGACGCGGTAATCTGCTTCCCGCATCTCGACTACCTGGCGCAATTGATCGATATAAGCCTGGTCCCCCCAGCCGCCAACAATCAGCTCCAGGCGCGAGTCCAGCGTTCGGTCTTGCAGCATCGATTTCCATGCGAGCAAAAGATTGTCCAAACCCTTCTTTGGATGTAAACGGCCGAAATACAGCAACAGCCGTTTGCCATCAAGGTTATCGCTCCACCACGATGGCTGCGTTCGGACCTCCGTCTTAGGCATATGCACGCCATTCGGAATGATCGCGATCGGCTGTTCGAAGCCGGCTGCGCGAATGCCGCGTGCCTCCTCCAAGCTCAGCGCATGAAAGCAAGCAGCGTCCCGTAAGTGCGCGCGCTCGTAGCCGGTCAACGCAATCCATTTCTTGACCCTGGAGCGATTCAGGATCCAGCGATCCAGCATTCCATGCGGGGAGATTAGGTAAGGCTTGCCATATCTGCGCCGCCATGCGACGACATCTGCCGATGGGTGCATCCAGATACCGTGCGTATGCACGAGTTCCGCGCCGGAACTCAACAGGGCCTTGCGCATCGCGGGAGCGAAACCGATGGCTTTTGGGCCCAGAGGTTTCGAGGTGGTCAGAGGAATCGTGCCCCATTCCGCACGATCCTCCTGCGTGTGGCCGTCTTCCAGGCCGAAGACGTGTGGGGATATCCCCGCGCCCGGCAATTGCAGAACCAACCCTCTGACGGCATCGAACAAGCCGCCGGCATCGCGTGACACCGACGAGGTGACAACGGCAATGTTCGCAACGGACGTACGTTCGCCGAACGCCTCGACTGTAAGCCCCATACTCTTCAATTGGCACCTCTATATGAACAATTTTTATACGTCCGACCGCCAATTCGGAGTTCGAGTCGTCTACCTGGCGATCATTGCGGCACCCGGCGCCTTAACGGTCGACAGGGGGTTCCGACACAAACCATCCCTTCCTCGATATCGGAAAACACCGAGCTTCGCGCACCAACGACAGCGCCACGGCCGACGGTCACGCCCGGCGCGACAAATACATCCGAGGCTACCCACGCCTGTTCCTCGATTCGGATCGACCGGCCGCGAATTGCGAAGTCAACGCGAGCGGGATCGTGATCACCAGCACATAAATACGAACGCTGCGAGATAACCGCATGAGCACCGATCTCAATCGTGCCCAAACTGTATAGCACCGCATCGTCCCCGATCCAGCTGTGATCGCAAAGCGTCACTTTCCATGGATACGTCACCACGGCCGTCGGTCGGATCAGCACACCCTTCCCGACTCGCGCGCCAAATAAACGCAATAGAAATCGGCGCCAGCCATACATGAATTGCGGTGATGCCCGAAACAGGATCGCCTGGCAGAGCCACCAAAGTTGAACGATCACAATGCTGCGACCACGGAAGCCATGTGGTACAGCAAAGCGGCTCAGATCCTGATAGGCCAATCGATCGCCGAGGCCGCCGGAATCCTGTGTCTCGGTGTCATATGTCATGCTTTGATCACTCTAGCGACGATATCCGCCAGTCTCTGACCCACGCTCGGCGAGTTGAGCTGCTGATATTTGGCAAAAGCGCGTGTGGCCGTGTTGCGAACGACCTCCGGCGGTAACTTCCAGATCTCGATCAAAGCCGCTGCCAACGCATCCGCGCCGCCATCCTCAGCATAGAGAAATCCGGTCTCGAAAGGCTCCACATATTCCGGCTCGGGACCCATGTGCATCGGCAGCCGGTCGTGCACCAGAGGCGGCAGACTGAGGCCGAACATATGGACGACGCTCAAACCCGCAGCGCCGGGATAGCAGCCAATCCGGCACTTTCGGCTGATCGCGGCAATCTCACCATCATCGAAAATCCCGCCGTGCCAGACAACGTGAGCCCGCCCCGCATACCTGTCCTGCAAGCGAGCTCGTTGCTCGCCATCACCGACGACGTGCAGCACAATGCAATGCCCGCCGTGCACGAGCGCTTCGACGGCTTGGATCAGGATTTCTACGTTGCAGCCCTCACGCAATCTCCCGACGAACAACACGCCTTGCTCGGTGCCAGTTTTCTCCAATGGCGCAACCGTCCGTTCAACCATAAGCGAATTCCTCGCGACGGTAAGCTTCGAGGGCGGGCAACCAATGCGCTCGAGTGAGCGCTTCGATACCTCCGCGTAGCAGACGTACTGCGAGGAAAGTGCGACCGCCGCGCGATAACAAAGGGTACGCATCAGACCCGGTTTCTCGTAACGGTAAAGACCTTGCCCGTGAATCACCATCGGAACGCGAGTCACACGACCCACGATCAGCGCCAGCCACAACGAAACGTAAGTTACATCGCCGAAGATGAACACGGCTGCCGGCCGCTCGCGTAGGATGCGCGGCACGACCTTTGTCTGGACTTTGACGCGCTTGTTGAGGAAAACATTCTTGATCGGCGTTTCGACGAATTCTTCGCATTCTGGGCGCTCGCGAGAAAAACCTCGCGACTCAACCCCTGATGAGTTCGCGAACACCTTCACGTTGAAGCGTTGCCGGAGAGCCGCGATAACCTCGATCCGATAGCGCGCAATCAACGGTTGCACGTAATAGACCGTATGCTTCAATGCAACCCCAGTCTCCCTGCCAGCGCCGTTACCGCTCGCATTCGATGTCTCGTGGTTCGTCACGGTCCCGTCCAAATGGTCAACTCGATTCACGAAACACAACTATCGACTTCGTCGAAGTGCCAGTTCTGAGATACAGCAATGGCATTGACGACGTTGCGTCCGAAAGCCTGCGGCGTATGTGCCATCGCGAACGCCCGCAACCGGTCAGATCCCCTCATTGCGGCCACGCTGTCGGCAAGGCATGACCAATTGAAGCGCACGTCGCTGGATCCGCTGACAAAATCACTCCATCGAATGCCGAGCCTGTATCGCTCCCGGTAGTGTTCAATTAGTCCGTAGCCTGCCGTCACGACGGGCACTCCAGCCTGCGCCGACTGAATCAACACACCGCTCATCCCGCTGAAGTTCTCATAGCACAACCACGCCACGTCCGCGCAGGCGAAGGCTTGCCCTTCCTCGAGATGCGTTACGAAGCGATCGACAGAAACGAGCTGGTGTCTGCGCTCCGGCCGTCGTTCAAGATACTCGGCGATCATCCGCTTCGCTTCCGCATTCTGCGCGCCCATCATCAGTACACGGAAATGAGGCGGCAGATCCGGCGCGTCAAACAACCTCAACAACTTCGTGAGCCCTTTGCGAGGGCTGACCGAGCCATACAGCAAGATCACGAAGTCGCTCGGCGAAAGGCCGTGAACCAGCCGCGCCGCCGACCGCTCCGCCGGTTGCCGGATGAATGACACGTCGGGAACGTAGCGGACCTTACCGGAATGATGTTTCATCGCTCGGCCGACAAATTCGGCGAGCGGCTCGTCGATCGAGGTCAGAACGGCAAGATTTCGCGTCTTGAGCGCACGGGCGAAAAAGAACTTGTTAACCATATCCTGCTTGCCGTAAGTACCGATAATGCCGCACGCTGCATGATGAAACTTGGCGGCCAACAACATCCCGCCGAACGGTGTATCGCCAAATGGTGATCCGAGCCAGCCAATCACCTTATCGATGTTGTTGAAGAAAGGTACATATACGAAATCGATCTTCTCGTACCGGGACACGGTTCGATAGCCTGCCTGAAACGCTCGAATCCATCGGTACTGCAAGCGAAACAACTCGAACCGACTCGCCCCCCCTGGGGGCACGTCAGGCATCGTTGCAATCTTCAGCCGGTCACCGAACTCGGACAGCAGCGCTTTGTATGCGTCGTGACGCGTCGCTTCGGTGCTGGTCAACATAACAACCTTCCACCCGCGGGCGAGCGCCTCAGCCACGATCAGCCGAACGTACAACACCATGCGGTGGCCGGTCGCATCTGGTTCGACGATCATCAATGTCGCCATTCCGTTCCCCTACGCACGGTCTGTCCCGAAGTCATCGCGCATCAAGATCTGCTTGAAAAGATCGAAATACCGTTCGGCCACGCGCTTAACTGAAAATGCGCTGAGATCCCGCTCGAACCGTGGCTGATACTTAATGAATGATTCGATCGCCGCCGCGTAGCTCGCGCTATCCGACACTGGAATGCACCGTACTCCTTCAAACCGACTCAGCTTCGCAAACGCATCAATATCCGACGCCACGACCGGTACGCTGCTAGCTAGAGCCTCGATCATCGCGACGCTGTGCGCCTCGCGTAAGGACGGCATGAGATAGACGTCCGCCGCGGACAAAAGCGAAGGCACGTCCGACCGGCTGCCCAACCACAAGACATGGTGCTCAAGCTTCAGTTTTGCTATTTTTTCGACGACTTCCTGGCGATATTCATCGGTCTCCGTCAGGCCGGCGAACCAAAGCACGACATCGTGGCCGCCACTAACGAGCCGCTGGAGCGCCAGTACGCTGGAGACCTGTCCCTTCACTCGCGCAACGCGACCGACCTGCAACAGAACTATCTGCTTCTCACCGACCTTCAACGCATGACGCAGCCTGTGTCGCTCCGCCGGATTAAAACGGAAACGATCGATCTGAGTACCGTTCGGGATCGTCTCGATCCGACCCGCGCTACCGAACCGCATTCTGTAGTTATCGCGGGCGGTATCGGTCACGGTTACAACCGCCGCCGCCGCAAAACGCAACAGATACTCAGAAGCACGCAACGCGGGATTCGAATAGTCGTCGTTCGTCGCAGAGTGCAACACGCTCACTACCGGAATGGAAGCACCGGACAAACTCGCCACCGCCCGGGCGTACGCGGCCGGGATCACTGAATGCGCGACGATAATGTCCGGTTTGAATTCCCGGCATGCGCGTTTGATCAAGCGTATTCGGTCCAAACGCCCAGTCACATGTGGCGGACTCGTGTACCAGACACCCCGTTGCACAAGCGGATCGACGATTTTCTCGAAATCTGGATCGGATGGATTCAACGCGGCGATGCCCGTGACTGCGCCGCGCCCTGCGTGTGCGTCTGCCAAACTGCACGCGAGGATTTCCGCGCCGGAATACCGTGGCGTCAGAACAATATGAAGAATTCGCATGACCGAGTCTCCTCAAGCAGACAACGAAAAGCCGGCCCGCAATTTCTGCAGAGGCAAAACGATTGCGATAGCGCTCAAGAGTCCGATCGGTACGACGCGGTACGGAATCTCAGACAACAGATATCCGAGCAAAATGACCAGACCTGAAATTGGCGCTCCGATGAAAGCGAGCGGCCAAAGCTCCCGCAAGTCGCCACCCGCGTCGGCAAGCATTTCCCGAAGCATGATCAGGCAGCAGACAAAAACCGAAATGGCAGACGCAAGTGCAACGCCGATCGGGCCAAGCAAAGGTACTGCAATAGCAGATAGGCCGAGCAAGACGACAAGTTGTATCGACGTGGCAACCGTGACTCGACTCGGCCGCCCGGTTCCACGAAGATATGCATTGAGAAGACCAACAAGCACGCCCACCGCCATCAAATAGACAAAGACCCGGAAAAATGGCACCGCACCGCGCCACTGGCTGCCGAGAGACCAACGAATGATGTCTGGCGCCGTCACGCAAAGGAATGTTGCAAGCACCAGACCGATCGCGCCCAGATGGCTAAACAGGGCCAACGCATACCTTACCGCATGCTCTTTGTCTCTCCGGGCCAGCTCGGCAAAGTTCGGAAACAGGTACTGGTTAAGCGCAATGCCAAAGTCGGCCACGCCAAATTGGGCGAGGCGACTTGCCGTCTGGTATAGGCCGAGAGTCTGCACGCCAAAAGTCTTCACCGTTATGAGCCGATCAAGTTGATTGACGACCATCGTCAGCAAGCTGCTAGCCCAAACCCAACGGCCAAACCCCATAACCTCGCCAAGCGGTGCGGTGTCGAAATTCAGACGCGGCCGTGTGGAAAATACGACATGCGACGCGATAGCCTTCAGCAACTCTGCCAGCGGAAGCGCTGCAAGCACCCATACCACGTCGTGGTAGGCGAATGCCGCAACACATGACATCACGAAGTCAACGATGACGAATGTCGTCGTCAACAGGCCAACCGTGCGAAACCGCCTTTCGCGTTGAGCGATCGCAACCCGCATGCTTGCCATACACCGCGCAAACGGTACCAGCGCAACCAGTTGCAACAACGTCGTGCTCTCAGGAATGCTTATCAGTCGCGCGATTGGCGCCGATGTCACGAACAAGACAACTGAAAGGATCGTGCCTCGTACAGCGTTTGCCGTCCACAATGCGTCCAGGCTTCGCTGATCCAACAACTCGCGTTGCTGGATCAGCGCATGGCTCAATCCCATTTCGGTGAGCGATTCCGCAATCGACAGAGCCATCAAGGCCGCGGCGATCAGCCCGATCGACTCTGGCCCCAACAAGCGTGCCAAAAGGAAGAACTTGAACGCCACCAGAAGGCGCGACACACCCTGTTGCGCGAACACCCAGGTCGCGCTGCTCTCGTCAAATCGCATCATCTTGGTTCGCAGTGTCTCCGCACTTAAACCCGTTCCGTCACGTGTGCTTCAGGACGCTCGAGGAAATCGCGGTAGGTCGAAGCCAGTCCCTCGTCGAGACCAATCTTCGCAGTCCATCCCAGATCGGCCAGCTTGCTGACGTCGAGCAGCTTCTGCGGCGTGCCGTCTGGCTTCGTCCCGTCGAATTCGATTCGGCCATCGAATCCCACCGCCCGCATAGCCGCGCGCGCCAATTCCTCGATCGTGACATCCGATCCGCATCCCACGTTGTACAGGCTCGCTTCGACGTCCCGCTCCAAAGCGAAGACTGTCGCGTCAGCCATGTCGTCGACGTGGAGGAACTCGCGGCGTGCGCGTCCGGTTCCCCACACCAGGAGGCTGTCCTTTCCTTCGAGATTCGCTTCGTGCGCCTTGCGTAGCAATGCTGGCAACACGTGACTATTTTTCAGGTCATAGTTGTCGTTCTGGCCGTAAAGGTTTGTCGGCATCAACGACACATACTTCGTCCCGTATTGCCGGTTGTACGACTCGCAAAGCTTGACCCCCGCGATCTTTGCAATTGCGTACGGCTCGTTGGTCTTTTCCAGCGGTCCGGTCAGCAAATACTCTTCCTTGATCGGCTGCGGACATTCACGCGGATAGATGCACGAAGACCCAAGGAATACCAAGCGCTGAATCCCGGCCCGATAAGCCGCGTGGATCACGTTGGCTTCGATCATCATGTTGACGTACAGAAAATCGGCGGGGTAAGTGTCGTTCGCCAGAATTCCGCCGACCTTGGCCGCTGCAAGCACCACGACATCGATTGCACCGTCGCGGAAGAACGTTTCCACCGCGGCCTGATCGGTCAAGTCGAGTTCCGAATGGCGACGCGTCACCACATTGCGATAACCTTTCGCCTCGAGGTTACGCACGATGGCCGAACCCACCATTCCCCGATGTCCGGCGACAAAAATTCGCGTGTCTTTGTCCATGGTGCTCACTCGTTGTATTCGAACGTCTTGAAACCGGCTAGGGTCACGAGCGCATCGCGCTTTGCAACCTGATAGTCCGCGCGCACCATTTCAGTGACCAATGACTCGAACGAAGTGGTTGGCTTCCAGCCGAGCTTCTCATGAGCTTTAGTGGGGTCGCCCAGCAGTGTCTCAACTTCAGTCGGGCGAAAATAGCGCGGGTCGACACGCACGATCACGGTGCCAGGCGCCACCTTCGCATCGGAGCCTTCCACCTTTTCGACGATACCGACCTCGCTAACCCCCTCTCCCTCGAATCGCACGGCGATACCGAGTTCAGTAGCCGCATGCTGGACAAACTCCCGTACGCTGTACTGCACGCCGGTCGCGATGACGAAGTCTTCAGGCTGCTCCTGTTGCAGCATCAACCACTGCATTTCGACGTAGTCGCGCGCATGGCCCCAGTCGCGCAATGCCGACATGTTTCCGAGGTAAAGGCAGTCCTGCAGGCCGGCTGCGATCCGCGCGATCGCGCGTGTAATCTTGCGCGTGACGAAGGTCTCACCACGTACCGGCGACTCGTGATTGAACAGAATGCCGTTGCACGCGTAGATGCCATACGCCTCGCGGTAATTGACGGTGATCCAGTACGCATACATCTTCGCGACCGCATACGGGCTGCGCGGGTAGAACGGCGTCGTCTCCTTCTGCGGAATCTCCTGCACGAGACCGTAAAGCTCCGACGTCGACGCCTGGTAAAAGCGCGTCTTTTTCTCTAGCCCGAGAATCCGGATCGCCTCCAGGATACGCAGCGCGCCGATGCCGTCCGCGTTCGCCGTGTATTCCGGCTCCTCGAACGACACGGCAACGTGACTCTGCGCCGCGAGGTTGTAAATCTCGTCAGGCTGCACACGCTGGATGATGCGCACGAGGCTCGTCGAATCGGTCAGGTCGCCGTGATGGAGCACGAAGCGCCGGTCCGACACGTGGGGATCTTGATAGAGATGATCGATCCGGTCGGTATTGAACAGCGAGGCGCGGCGCTTGATGCCATGCACCTCGTAACCCTTATTAAGCAGCAGCTCTGCGAGGTATGAGCCGTCCTGCCCCGTTACGCCGGTAATCAAAGCAACTTTACGATTCATGATTCGATGCTCCTAAATGGACGTGCCCTGTGTGTCGATTGCAAAAGCACATTCGCAATGTTGTTCACTCTGAAACGCTTTCGTATCCGTAGTAGCCGGAGTAATAGCTGCCGTAACCGAATCGATGCCGAGGTACGTCGGTCAGCAACGCCCCCTTCAGGGCTGCGCCGCCGCCGCGCAGGCGGTTCGCACATTCGATGAGTTCGGCTCGCGGGTGCTTTCCATGCCGGACGACGAGCAGCGTCGCCGCCGCATATCGGCCGATCACCGTCGAGTCGGTAACCGCAAGCACCGGCGGCGTGTCGATGATCACTAGGTCGTAGCGCCGCGATACTTCATCGAGAAGCTTCTTGAACTGGTCGCTCAGCAGTAGCTCTGCGGGATTCGGCGGCAGCGATCCCTTCGGAAGCAGGTCGACACCGGTGATGACGTCGCGCTGAATCGCCTCGTCGAGCTTGAATCCCGTGATGACGTCGGATAAGCCGGGTTGCTTGGACACGCCGAGATACGAATGAACGTTGCCGCGACGCATGTCCGCATCGATCAGCAGTACGCGCGTACCGCTGCTCGCGATAACGGCCGACAGGTTCACGGACACGAATGACTTCCCGACATCCGGCCGAGGTCCGGTAATCACGATCACGTTATTGGTGGAATCGAGCAGGCCAAACTGCAGCGCCGTTCTCAAGCTGCGAATGCCTTCGGTAGCGAGATCCTCGGTCTCGAGCGCTGCCAGCACATGCGGGCCTGGCAACCCTCGATCCATCGCCTGCTGCAGGTTGATCTGAGCCTGGCTATGAGGAATCGTGGCGTAGACCGGCAAATCGATCGCCTTCTCGATTTCGTCGCTGTGCTTCAGCCCGCCGAACAACGCGTGCTTCGCAAACGCCGTCACGGTACCGATCAGGAGCCCGAGCAACGCGGCCAGCACGATGATGAGCGGCCGTTTCGGCTTCACCGGCTCGTCGGCGGCCACTGCGAAGTCCACGACACGGACATTGCCGACCTGACCTGCCTTGACGATGCGCAGCTGCTGCGCGTTATCGAGCAGGCTGGTGTAAAGCTCCGTATTCACGCGCACGTCCCGCAACAGGCGCAATGCAGATTGCTCGGTATCCGGCAGCGTCAGCACGCGCTTGTTCAACTGCTCCTGCTGCGCATTGAGAGCCGCGATTTGCGCGGTCAGTGCCGCGACCGCCGGATGTTCGCCCGTGAAGCGTTGCGCCATCTCGACACGCTGCTGCTCGAGATCGACGAGCTTCGTCTTGCCTTCGACGATCTGCTGGAGCAGAAGACGGCTTTCCTCGGTCAGATCGACGGTGCCCTTCTGGTTGCGAAATGCGTTGTATCTGTCTTCTGACTGGTCCAGTTGCTTGCGCAACTGTGGCAATTGCTGGTCGAGGAACGCAAGCGTGTGTTCCGCCTCGGCCGATTTGCGGTCAATGTTCTGCTGGACGTACGTGGATGCGAGCGTATTGAGGATCGCCGCGGTCCGAACGCTGTCCGAGCCATCCAGAGATGCGCCGATTACACCAGATTGCTTCGTCTTTTCGGCAATGACGAGCGCGTCCTGCAGACCTTTGATGGTTGCCTGTGTCGACGCGCGGGTGAGAACGAATTCCGTGTTCGGCCGTCCGCGAAGACGCGCAACGACGAGTTCCACCCCGCCGTACTGGTCCGCCCCGCGTGCAAGCTGGCCGACGGTACCCTTCAGGACGACATCGCCTTCTGGATTGACGAGCTCGTAATGACTGTCGTCACGGGCAATGAGCTGGTACGTCGCGCCGTAGCGTTCTTTCGGCACATCGAACCGCGTGACTTCGATCTTCTCGCCGCCCCACGCGAAGCGTGTCATTCCGAACCGCGGCGGCGCCAATTTCTGGCTGCCCGCGATGCGTGCTGCCAAGGCTCCGATCACCGGAAAATAGCGCGGCTGCGCCGAGATATCGAGGTGCAATGCTTCGACCGTATGGCCGACCACGAGACGCGATCGAATCAGCTCGATCTCGGCGTCGGCGGTCTGCTTCGTATCGAAGATCGAGGCAAGCTCCCCCAACGCGTTCTGCGTAGAGTTGGCACTGTCCTCGACCTGAATCATCACGTCGGCCCGATAGGCCGGCTTCGCGACGAACGCGTATACCGTGCCGAGCAAAAGGATGAATGCGGCAATCGCGAAGATGAGTTTCCAGTTCTCTGCGACGACAGCGACATAGTCGGACAGGTGAATCTCATCACCGTCCTGCATGTCGATGATTCTCGATTTATTTACGGATTCCATAATCAATTCTTGATCCGATTCATTTTGTCGACCCAGCGCTTCATGCTCTGGTCGATTTGCGTCAGAGCCAGCTCGAATGCCGGTCGCCCGCGCCGATAGGGATCGATGACATCGATCTGTTCGAATTCGCCAAGCCGGAATACACGCCCTTTCGCGAACGGATAGCCGGCTTCGATTCTTTTGCGCTGGCTCTGCGTCATCGTGAGAATCAGGTCTGCCGATCGCATGTGTTCGAGATTCAGATCGACGGCAATGTGCTGCCCGAGGTCGATGCCGCGCTCGGCCATCAATTCGACGGCGAGTGGATCGGCACGCCGGCCCGCGAGCGCCGAACATCCCGCCGATCTGATCCGGGCCGCCGGCAATGCGCGCGCCAGCAACGCCTCCGCCATCGGGCTGCGGCAGATGTTGCCTTCACACACAACCAGGATGGTGTCGATCATTTGGTCAACACCGCGCCGGTCAGACCTGCGTTGATCGCGGGCAGCAACAGACTCAGTACGCGGCTGAAACGCACGAGCGCGTTGCCGTCCACATACACGACGTCCTTCGGCTGCAGCTCGAACTGGTTCGCCAGCACCATCGACACCGGCGAGTGAGCGTTCAGATGAAAAACCTGCGGCTTCGCTTCCGATGCACCGCGTATCACGTACAGCTGCGCGGCATCGGCACTCGCGCTATTCACGCTACCGGCCTGCGAGAGTGCATCGCTCAGCGTCAGGCGTCCGTTCCGCAACGGCAATGCCGTAATCGGCCTGTTGACTTCACCCATCACGAAGACGCCGTTATCCTCGCGAGAGACGATACGCAACAGATCCCCGTTCTTGAGCAGTATTTTGGACGGGTTGACGCTGTGGTCGAGCATCCGCGTGAGGTCGAGCCGGTATGAATTGCCGTTGCGCACGACGACCATCCGGCTTTGATCGGCCGTCGGGTTGAATCCGCCCGCTCGGTTGATCGCCTCGTTCAACGTCATCGGTACATCGTTGATGGAGACGACACCTGGTGTATGGACTTCTCCGTCGACGTAAACCTGCTTTGCACGGAACGAAGAAACGCGCACCGTGACCTGTGGTTTCACGAAAACCCGCTGCAGCGCGGCCTGGATGGCCCGTTGAGTTTGGTCGATGCGCATGCCAGCGACATGAACGCTTCCCGCATACGGCACTTGTACGTTGCCGTTGTCGTCAATGACGAAGCCTTGAGCGGGATCGGACGGCCGCGAGTTTGTCGACGTTTGCGAACCCTGTGCAACAGCAAGTTCGGGATGGTCCCAGACAGTGATCTGCAATACGTCGCCCACGCCGAGCGTGTACGGCTCCGGTTTGCCTAACAGGTCGTTGAGCTGCGATTCGCCGAGCCGCAGCGCTGCCTCACGCATCTCCCGAATCAACGCCATGTTGATATCAGTAATCGGAATCTGCAGGTTCTGCTGCGAAGTACTGTCATCGCCGCCTGTAACCGGCAATGTCGCTTGCGACGACATGCGCATGCCGGGCGCCACCGAGCATGCCGACAGTGCCGCGCTCATCGCCGCGCCGATCACGATTCGTGTGCCAAGACGGCGGATTTCCGTCGCCCTGGCCTCGCGCCGATCCAAAATACATCTCATCTCGTGTTCCCCGGTTTATGTTTAGAGATGCGACAAATCACGACTTCCACCACCGCTCAATAAGCATTCGCATTGACCAACCCCTTCGCCACCGTCGCCAACACGATCCGCATATCCAGCGCGAACGACCAGTTCCGCAGGTAATAAAGGTCGTACTCCACCCGCTTCTGCATCTTCTCGAGCCGATCGGTTTCCCCGCGATACCCGTTCACCTGTGCCCATCCGGTGATGCCGGGCTTGATCCGATAGCGATGGATGTAGCCGTCGACGACCTTCTGATACAGCCGGTCGTGCTCGATCGCGTGCGGCCGCGGCCCGACCACCGACATCTCGCCGCGCAGCACGTTGAGAAATTGCGGCAACTCGTCGAGACTGGTCTTTCTGAGGAAGCGCCCCACCCGCGTGATGCGCGAATCGGTCTTCGTCGCCTGCGTGACCACGCCGGCCTGCTCGACGTGCACGCGCATCGTCCTGAACTTGAGGATCTGGAACTCTCGTCCATCGGCCCCCTTGCGGTACTGCTTGAAGAACACCGGCCCGCGCGACGACAACTTCACCGCGATCGCGATCACGACCATCACCGGCAGCAGCCCGATCAATGCAACGGCTGCGAACAGGCGATCGAACAGTTCCTTCTTCCACATCGCGTGGCGCGGCATCGGCGATGCCACGAGATTGATCGCCGGCGCACCCATGAGGTCGACCATCTCGCCGTCGAACAGCGCGACGCTACGCACGTCGGGAATGAAACGGATGTTCACCAGGTCGTCGCCGAACGCATTGACGAACCGCAGGATCGTCGCCTCCTCCGACAAGGGCAGCACCAGCCAGATTTCCTGCACACCGGTCTCGCGCACGAACTTCGCGAACTCGTCGAGCTCCGTGAATACCGGCACTCGAGGCGAAACACCCGCGACGACCGGCTGCAGATCGAATACCGCAGCCGGGCGAAACCCGCTCGCCGGCGACTCCTCGATGTTGCGAATCACCTGCTGGCAATGCTGCGCATGCCCCACCACCGCAACACGACGCAGGTTGATGCCCGCGTGGCGGACGCTGCGCAGGAACAGATGCGTGCCGATGCGCGACGCGATCAACGCACTCCCGGTCATCGCGGTCCAGTAGACGAACCACAACCGCGAGATCACGTCCGATCGATGCAGCGAGAACATCAGCACGATGCCGCACGCCTGCACGGCGAACCACGCGAGCGAGATCTTTCCGCTCAGCCTGAGCATCGAGCGCCCACGCCACGATTCATACACGCCGAACGCCGGAAACAGCACGAGTGCAAAGGCGATCGAGAACGTCACCAGCGCGCTGTCGAAGTGCGATTCAGAAACCGTCTGATAGCGAAATTGCGACGCCAGCAACGAGCCGGCGACGATCACCGCGATATCGACGAGTCGAGCCATCATTCCTTGCAGACCGAACATTTCAATCTCCCGTCTGATGTCAACGAATACAGCCGAATCGGCGCATCACGCACGCCCATACGTGTCATCGAACCGCACGATGTCGTCTTCGCCGAGATACGATCCCGATTGCACTTCGATGAGCTCGAGCGGCAACTTGCCCGGGTTCTCGAGCCGATGCGTCACGCCCAGCGGAATGAAGGTGGACTGGTTCTCGCCGAGCATGAATTGCTCGTCGCCGCGCGTGACGAGCGCAGTCCCACTCACGACGATCCAATGTTCGGCGCGGTGATGGTGTAGCTGAAGCGACAGCCGGCCGCCGGGATGCACGACGATGCGCTTGACCTGGAAGCGTGCGCCGTGATCGATCGAGTCGTAGTAGCCCCACGGGCGCCGCACCTTGCGGTGCGCGTCGGCCTCCGGCGCCTGCTGCGCGCGAATGCGGCTCACGAGGCCCTTCACATCCTGCACACGCGAGCGATCCGCGACGAGCACGGCATCCGCCGTTTCGACGACTACCGCATTGGTCACGCCCACGCATGCGACGAGTCGCCCTTCCGAATGAACGAAGCTCGACGTCGCGCCCTCGAATACGACCTTGCCGCGACCGACGTTGCCGTCGGCGTCCTTGTCGAGCGCCTCCCACACGGCGTCCCACGAGCCGAGATCCGACCAGCCCGCATCGAGCGGCACGACCACGCCCTCCGCCCCGACCGCCGTGGACGCCAGGCGCTCCATCACGGCATAGTCGATCGAATCCGCCGGCGACTGCAGGAAGGCTTGCTCATGCGGGCGGAAGAACGGGCCGTCGGTCTTGCCTTGCACGTACGCAGTGAGGCAGGCCGCGTGCATGTCCGGCTGCAGGGCACGCAACGTGTCGAGCCACACGCTCGCACGCACGACGAAGATCCCGCTGTTCCACCAGTACGCGCGCGACTCGACATACTGCGCGGCGAGTTCGGCAGCCGGTTTCTCGACGAATCGCTCGATGCGATGCGCGCCGCCGTCGAGCGCTTCGCCGAGCTTGATGTAGCCGAAACCGGTATCTGGACGCGTGGGCGGCACGCCCAGCGTCGCAATCGCACCGCGCCGTGCATGCTCGACCGCCAATGCGATCGCACGGTGAAACGCCGGAGTATCGGCAATGGCGTGATCGGCCGGCATCGCGACGACGATCGCGTCCTGGCCATCGGCATGCGCCACCGCGGCGGCAAGCGTCAGTGCAGGTGCCGTATCGCGCCGCGCGGGCTCGACGACGATGCTTGCGGCGAGCCCGCTCGCACGAAGCTGCTCCGCCGTGACGAAGCGGTGTTCATCGCCGCATACGACGATCGGCGCCGACACTTCGCTCTCGCCAGCTGTAAAGCCGGTCATGCGCTGAACCGTCGCCTGCAGCAGCGAGTCGGCACCCAGCACGCCGATCAGCTGTTTCGGATATTGCTCGCGCGACATGGGCCACAAGCGCGACCCCGATCCACCCGCGAGAATGACCGGCGCGACTCGAACCTTCGCCCGCACTGCGTCGCCGCGGTCGGGATCGACCGATCCCGTTTCGTCGCGTGCTGTCTCGGTGAATGCCGACATGATCTGCACTCCTATTCTCTCAGGGCAATGATTCGATTCGAAAATCCGAGAAGATGTGCGCCGTCCCGTCGCCGCGGCACATCCCGTGTTTGCTAAATCGGTCGCACGCCCCAGTTCGAGCGGGCCCGCAACCGGTATTGCGAAGGCGTCACATCCAGGTGCCGCCGGAATATCTTCGCCAGGCGATCACCGTTTCCCCACCCGCATTGCCGAGCGATCGTGCCGATCGGCATGTCGGTCTCCATCAGCAGCTGCACCGTGCGCTCCAGGCGCACCTGCAGCAGAAACTCGGACGGTGTCGTTCCGATCTCCTGCTTGAAATGCCGCAGGAAGTTCCGTTCGCTCATTGCCGCAACCCGCACCGCGTCGCTAACCGATATCGACCGATCGCAGTTCCTGCGCAACCAGTCCGCTGCCGCCCGTACCCGCTCGACGGGCACACCGTGGCGCGCGTCGTCATGCTCTGCCGCAACCAGCGCGTCGTTCAGCGCGAGCCGCGACGCGATCGCTCGCACCGCATCGCCGCCGAGATCGCGCTCGACCAGCGCCAACGCTGCGCGAGCCGGCCCGTAACCGTCGTAATCGACGACGACTGCGTCGGCCCCGTGCGCACCGCTTCGCGCGGCGTCGATCAACATCCTGCCTTCGCTGATGGTCTCGACCATGCCGGCCTTCGGCACGACGACCCTCAGCCAATCGATCACCCGCGCGTCACGCGCAGCGCGCCGCGCACCTTCTCCACCTGCGACGAACACCGCGTCGAAGGTATCGGCCAACGCCGCATCGCAAGCAAACGTGCGTACGCTGACGGCCGACGACCACACGACGTTTCCACCTCGCGACGAATAGAACCGAACGTCATACAGCGGAAGCGAGGCCGCATGAGGCGCATAAATCTCATTGGCTGCCTCGAACACCTCGCATACCGCAGCCGCCGCGAGCAACGAGAATCCCTCGAATACGACAACGCCGATATCTCGACTCTTGCGCGACCGTCTCCCTCCAACATCTCCTTCCGCTTCATCTACCGAATGAGCGACATTCGTGTGCGTCATGGCGTACTCTCGAACATCCCTTCCAATCGACTTCGGTCCGGCTCGGTAATTTGACTCCGTTGCGATGCATCATACCGACGGCGCCGAGTGGCGTTTAAACGCTGGCCGATCAGAACAAACAGTCGTCGGATTAGCCTGCGGGAATTCCCTGATCGGCCAGAAATTGGCGTTTTCTGACTACCGTGTAGCAGCGAAATGAAGCACGTGTGCTGGAGAAAGATGCATGACGAGCGAGATGCGGGAATCGCCGCTTCCGAACGCGTCGAATCGAGTAGCACTGCGATGTGACGACAGCACGCGCCAACGCGCAATTCACGCACCGCTTCGCAGATTCCCCATCGATCCAGGCCATATGCGAATGCGATGCGGCTCACGGCGACGGGATGGTCCGATGCCTTCACATCGATGTGGCAAACGCATGCGATTCGACGGCAACATGCAATCGGTGTCACTCGTGCATGTGCCGCATCGATACGGCGTATTCGGCCACGCGTACGGCCGCGGCCGCAGTAGGCAGATTCCGCCAGGCAACCGAACACCGTGTTTGGTCTCGCGTGCCCGTGCTGTCGCATATGAGCGGCGTCGCGCGCACCGCTTACCGCTTCAACGAGCGTCTATGTGAGCGCTATGCCAGCGATGAGCGTCGCGACGCCGATCGGCAGCGCGAACATGGCCGAGAGCGCCATTCTCTTCAATACGCGAGCGCGCGCCACTTCACGCGAACCGCGGGCCCGCCGCGGCCGAAACTCGAGCAGCAGAATCGCACGTCCATGTCGGGCACCGGCCCACAGGCCGGATGTCACGCTGAACACGAGGTAGACCAGAATCCACACGAAGCAGATTCTCGAGAAGATCAGGAGAGCGACGTTCATATCCGCAATGCCAAGTTATCGGTGAAGTCGCGCAGCTCAACCGATGCGCGATTCGCTGCTGCTAGCGTACATTGCGGTGCAACATGCCGCACATGACATTCTTCCCCTCGATTCCGCCATTGACGATCGCGTTTGACGTAGATGAAGGTTAGTGAGCGCGCCAGCCGTTTTTTGCGCGGTCGTGCGTGAGTGCCGTGCTACGCGACGGACGCGTCGAGCGCAGCGCACGGTGCCGTCGGGTTCGGCAAGAGTGAGGTTCTGGAGATTGGCGCTTGCTGCATTGCCGCCTTCGATAGAGGCGGCACGCATCATCGCGTGGCGTCGGCGAGTCGAGCGGCGGCAAAGACATGCGCCGCACCTGCAGCTCGACCCGTGCTGAATAAAAAGACCTGCGCGCGCGACGCGCGCAGGTGAAGTTCCGAGGAGGTTCCGGGGTGAACGCGTCTCCTCGAAAGGCCAGACCAAAGACTAGCGCCGAAACGATCGTTCGGAATCGAGATGGCGGCTGCCGCCACGATCATGGCCGAATGCAATTGTGTCGATGCGCGCCGCACGCTCGACGCCAACGACATCGCGATAACACGCCGATTTGCGAGCGCCAATTGGCGGAATGCTTCGAGGTTTTGACCGACGAGCGCGATCATGCCGGGCAATGATGATGAACACCGTCGGCGACAACTCCGCGGCATTGTGGGTCTACGAAATCGGCACACCGATTCACAGACCGACGCAAACGCCATCGCGATCCGACGCCGGCACATTCCCACAAACTTCATGGAGCCTCTCCGCCATGTTGCCGCTCGATACCTTCTTGCGCATCGTCGACGCAACGCCGCTCGTTGCGATCGACCTGATCATCTCAAACGAGGACGGCGCATACCTGCTCGGCCATCGCACCAACCGTCCCGCTCAGGGCTTCTGGTTCGTGCCTGGCGGACGCATTCACAAGAACGAACGCCTCGACGATGCATTTCGACGGATTGCGCGCGATGAACTCGGATGCAGCGATCTCGAGCGCGCCGACGCGGAACTGGTCGGCATCTACGATCATCTCTATGAAGACAACTTCGGCGGCGCACCGGACATCACGACACATTACGTCGTGATGGGATACAAGCTGCGCGGCAATCTGGACCTCGTGTCGCTTCCGAACGCGCAGCACACCGCGTACCGATGGGCGACTGCCGACGAAATTGCCGCCGACCGGTCGATCCATCCGAACACACAAGCCTACTTCGCGCCCGCGCCCTGAACACCGCCCCGGGCCACGCGTGCGGACATACACGAATCGGCCGGCAAGACGCCGGCCATCACACCCACTGCGAATGCGACGCTGCGTTTCAGCGGCGGAACGTGCCGTTGCGCCATTCGACGCCGTCCGCGGACGCGATCATGCGGTCCCGAGCGGCCGCGCGATACTCGGTCGGCGACATCGACAGATGCTGTCGGAACAGCTTCGCGAGACGGTCTCCGCTGCCGAGGCCAACACGGCGCGCGACCTTGTCGGCCGGCAAGTCGGTTTCGACCAGCATGCAGCAAGCCTTCTCGAGCCGCACTCGCAGCACGAACTCGGTGGGCGTCACGCCGATCTCGCTCTTGAAGCGCCGCAGAAAATTCCGCTCGCTCATCGCCGCCGCCTGAGCGGCATTGGCGATCGAGATGCGATTTGCGCTGTTCGAGCGCAGATGAAGCGCGGCAGCACGAATCAATTCGCTGGCGCGCGCCTCCTGCGCGCCGAACAACACGCTCGCGAACTTGCGGCTCGCGCCCGGCATCATGCAGGCTACGATTTCCTGCGCGATCTCGTAGCCGGCATCGCGCACGACGATCGACAACGCAGCGGCGAACATGCCCTCGTCGCCATCGCTGCTCTGCTCGGCTTCGCCCGGATTGCACACCGCCAACGACGCCTGCAGCGCGGGCGGCACGGTCTCGGGAGTCTTCTGGTTCAACCGGATCGCGCTCAGCATTTCGACGCCGGCGCCGTCCCCCTTGACCACGCGCGCACGCTGATGCGCATGATGCAGCCAGCCGATGAACGGCTCGTCGAGCCCGTTCACCCGCCCCTGCCCGCCCAGCACGAACATCGCTTGCACGCTGCTCGTATCGAGCGGTCGCGGCGCGTCGGTCCAGATCTGTACGCCCGACGACGAGCGCACGGCGCCGCCATGACTCGAGTGAAGCCGCAGTTCATAACGGTCCTCAAACGACGCATTGACACGCTCGAGCCGATTGGCGAGTTCGAATACTGCAGCCAGCCTGCCCATTTGCATAATGGAAAAACCGTCGAGCAACAGAATGATTACGCTGTCACGTCGACGACCGATAGTTTGACCCCGATCCCCGCTCACTCGCGACCCCGTTGTAATTACATTCGGCACTGTCAGCATCATCTCGGCCCTTTAACAATTTTTTGCATTTTCTGCAGCGCATCATATGCGGCAAATACGCCGCCGTTCCGTCAGTGTCCGATCTCGCCTCATTGTTGACGGAATCAATCAAGACGGCGATCCGTTACCAATTATTTGTTGGTAATCAAGAAAATCAATCCCGCCGGCCGCGGCGGAATTGGTCTCCCTTGATCCAGGTCATTGCCTTAATATTTTTGCAATGTATCGCACCGCTGTATGGAATGCGTGCGTTGCGGGCGTTGTTCGTGTGCCGTTGCGGCTGCGGGGCCCAAATGGATATGGCGCGACGGCGCCGATGGTATCGCGAGTTCACGTCATTGAAGCGGTGCTCGGCATTAGCAGCCGCAACGGATCTCACGAGCCTTTCACCGGTGATCAAACGTATCTACCGGCAGTACATCGCAGGGCAATATGCCTGTCGATTTTAACGTTTGCGCAGAATGTGGAATCCCGCACAAGTGGTTCTAGAACACTTATTCGCCGGCCGTCGCATGTCGTCCTGGCAACGCTTTAATATCCAGTAACACGCCGTAATTAAAAGTGACAGCGGGAACTCGCGCTTTTTGCGGGTTGCCCGCCGTGACAAGCAGATCGTGTCCGACACGCAAGTGGGCACCGTCGCGCAGTGGTCCGGGGCCGCACACGCCCGCCGACTGCCTGCGGAATGTGTCAGGCGCGTGACGAGCAACGCGCCCTGCAACGCCACCGGACTCCGCCAGGCCCCAACGCCACCGCAGCTCGCGCCGTATGCGAACGAGACGGAACAATCCGTACCGGATCACCGATAGTTAGAACAACGGATGTTGCACGATTGCCAGCGCCACGCACATTCGATGTCGAGCGCCATACCTCACCGCGCGATTTCGGCAAATAGCCCGGATCGCTGTCGGATAAGACATGGGCCGTATCGCTCGTTGCATGCCTCGCCGAATCGGATCCGGATTCGCGCTACTCATGTCAATTCGCCAACGCGAGAGTTTCGCGATGTTGACGAACGATCGCTTTCTCGGCGCCTGTATTGCACACCATCACGCCGATCTTGCCTACGTGACTGCATAAATTTATTGGCACACCCGCGGGTGGCCGGAGTGCACCGTACGGCGAATCAGTTTCCATCACATGGTGACAATTCAGGCGCGTAAAGAACGCCGCTTCAATCCGACAGGACACCATCAACATACTGCACGACGAGAAAGCATCGCACAACCGTTCCATAAGATTCAGCTCGCGCAGCGGCAATAATCCCGCACAGTATTTCTGTTTATCAACCGATGCTAAAAATGGTTTGAAACTCTCAGCACTCGGCGTCGGCGGTGAGCTTTGAACACCGCATGGAAAGCGAAAACGATCGATCTACCGTCACACACGGAACTAAGAATCCCATAATAATCCGCCAAATTTCACCGTCCGATCTAGACAAGACTTTGTCCGAATACACCTTATTAGATCCATTGCCTTCTCGAAAATAGATCAAATAAAACGGCGCCCAGTATCGTAATCCGCTCGATATCAATCAACAGCATCGCAAATCGCCCTCGCCCCACATGTCCGGGACATACCGATCCCCGTTTCTTTTCCACGACACATCGCACCCCTGAATTTCCGCAAGAAAATATCTCGATGTACGCTGCACTGCACTATTCGAACGCAAACACGCACACAAAGCGGAGAGACCATGAAACAAGCAACTTTTCCGATCCTGACGATCGCGTCGTTGATGGTGGCCGGTGCAGCGCACGCGCAGACGAGCGTCACGCTGTACGGCACGATCGACACCTCGTTGACGTACGTGAATCACGCCGACGGCAGCAAGAATCTCTGGGCGCTCGGCAACAGCAGCGCGGGCAACCTGTCGGGCAGCCGCTGGGGTCTGAAGGGCTCGGAGGACCTCGGGGGCGGACTCTCCGCGATCTTCCAGCTCGAGAACGGCTTCAATCCGAGCACCGGCGGTCTCGGCCAGGGCAGCCGCATGTTCGGCCGTCAGGCCTACGTCGGCGTCGCCAGCAATCAGTACGGTTCGCTCACGCTCGGCCGCCAGTACGATCCGCTGATCGATCTCGTCCAGCCGATCACTGCCGACAACTACTTCGGCAGCGCGTTCGCGACCGCCGGCGACGTCGACAACTACGACAACAGCTTCCGCGTCGACAACGCGATCAAGTACACGTCGCCGGTGTTCGCCGGCCTCCAGTTCGCGGCGATGTATTCGCTGGGCGGTGTCGCGGGCAGCACCGGCTCGAAGCAGTCGTATTCGGCAGGCGTGTCGTACACCAACGGTCCGCTGAGTCTCGCCGGCGGATACTTCTACGCGGCGAACGCGAACCCGTCCGCGGGCACGCGCACGACATGGTCGAGCACGTCGGACGGCACGTTCGACGGCGCGATCAACACGGGTTATCAGAGCGCGCATTCGATCGGCATCGCGCGCGTGGCGGGCCAGTACGTGTTCGGCGCATTCACGGTGGGGGCCGGCTACAGCAATTCGCAGTACCGACGCGACGGCGCCTCGGTGTTCACGAAGAACGAGCACTACAACACCGCGCAAGGATTTCTGAACTATCAGGCGTCGCCGGCGCTGCTGGTCGGCGTGGGCTACAGCTTCACGAAGTCGGGCGGCGACACCGCGGCGAACTATCACCAGGCATCGCTCGGCGCCGACTACAACCTGTCGAAACGTACGGACGTCTACATGACGGCCGCGTATCAGCATGCCAGCGGCACGACCGCCGACGGAGCCGGCGGCTCGATGGCGGCAGAGGCTTCGATCGGGTCATACGGCTACAACGGCACGAAGTCCCAGACCATGGTCAATCTGGGACTCCGTCACCGGTTCTGATCGCCGTCGCGGGCAGCCGGCCGCGTCGGCGCCCGCAGTCTCACTGCGCGTGCAGCGATATCTCGACGCGCCGGTTGCGCGCGCGCCCTTCTTGCATATCGTTCGACGCGACCTGGTTCGCTGGCCCGTGCGCCGCGGCCGCGAATGCGTCGGCCTGCAGTCCATGCTCGCGCAAGTACGCCGCGACGGCGTCGGGGCGACGCTTCGACAGCGCCTGGTTGTGCGCGGCCGAGCCCGTCGAGTCGGTATAGCCGTCCACGTCCACGCGCGCGAAATGCATGTCGCGATGATGGTTCAGCAACGCGCCGAGCGCGGCGCGTGCGGCCGGCGTCAGAACGGCCGAGTCGGTTGCGAAATAGGCGTCGCCGGTCAGCGTGACCTTCTCGGCCGGCGCCGGTGCAGTACGGCGTCGTCGAATCGACCACGCGCACGGGTTCGCTGCCGCACATGCGCGTCGCGACCTTCATGCAGGCCTTCTCGCTCGACAGGAAGCCGTGGCAATCGACACGGAACGTCCTGATGCCGTCCCGCGACTGCCGTTCATAGGCGTTGAACGTAGGCCCCGACGCGTTTCACGTAAAGCTCCGTAAATGCGAGGGGCACGGCGCAGGCGGCGCGATGGCGCGACCGCATGCGCGTGCGATGGTGTTCGGAGTGCGACGCGGCATGTGCCGGCCGTACGTGCCGGCGCATGCCGCTGCGCCGCTCATTTCCACTGATACAGCATGCCCGCGCCGACCACGCGCTGGCTGCCGGCAAAACCGCCGTTGACCGTCGCCTTCAGGTTCTCCGTGATGCGCGCCTGCACGCCGACTGCCATGGCTTTCCGGCCCTGGAACGTCGCCGTGCCGCCCCCCATCGCGAAGCTCGAATCGCGGTCCATGTGCGGAATCGACGCCATCCCGGCCGTCGCGGCGATCCCTCGCGCGCCATCGAATCGGTCTGCTGGATCGGCCGCTACATCTGCGTGAGCTGGTTGTTCACCGTGTTCAGCGATTGCGTGAACTGGTTCGATACGGCATTCAGCTGATTCACGTTCACCGCGTCGGTACCTTGCGTACCGGCCGCGACGTTCACCACCTGCCGCGCCGAATCCGCCGAGCCGACCGCGACGACGTTCGAGCGGCCGCCATCGTTGCTGCCCGCGCCGAGCGCCGTCGAGTCGTTGCCCGACGCCGTCGAACTGTTGCCGACCGCCGTGCTGTCCGAGCCCGACGCAACCGAGCCCGATCAACCGGCCGACGAATTCGAACCGCTCGCCCCCGGGCGGCACGTTGCCGCCGGCCGGATTCGACGTGTAGGAGCCGTGCGCGCTGGCGCTGTCGATCGCGATCAGCACGATCTTGTGCGGCGACGGCCGCAGCAGCAGTAGCCGCTGCACGATGTCGAAGAACAGGAGATCGGCGCGGCGCAGCACGCTGGACGCGCTCAGCGACACGCACACCAGCAGCACGAACGCGCCCATCACGATGCATTCGCGGATGAAGCCGGCGGGCAAGTGTGCGTCGTCGCCGCGCATCAGAGGCGGCTCGTCATGCATGCGCGTGGCGCAGCGGCGGCTCACTCGCACGCGAGTCCGACCGGCGTCAGCCGGGCCGGCGACACCGGCTCGGCGGGCTGGCGCAACGCCGCCGCGCCGCCGTGAGCGCCGTACGACGACACCGCTTCGAGGCGATAGCCGTGCGTATAGACGACACTGAGCCGTACGCCGTTTTCCGGGCAGCGCTCGAGCTTCTGCCGCAGCCGGTAGATGTGCGTATCGAGCGTGCGCGACTCCGGATCGAGCTCGCGGCCCCATGTGCTCATGCAGACCAGTTTGCGCGACAGCGGCTTGCCGACGTTGCTGAAGAACAGTTCGGCGAGGTCGAATTCCTTCGGCGTCAGCTTGATCGGCGCACCGCGCAGTGTGATCGCGCACTCGCGCGGGTCGAGCAGGTAGTCGCCTGCTGCGATCGCGCCGCAGCGGTCGGTAGCGCGCGCCGAGCGCATCAGCAACGCGTTCACGCGGCTGGCGAGTTCGGCGACGCGAAACGGCTTCGCGATGTAGTCGTTCGCGTCCGCATCCATCGCGATGCACGATATCGTCTTCCAGCGTCTTGCTCGTCACGAACAGCACGGCGGGCGAGGCGCCCAGCGTGCGGCGGATCCAGTACAGCACTTCGAAGCCGCTCATGCCCGGCAGCAGCCAGTCCAGGATCACGAGGTTGAACGGCTCGGCGCGCAGCAGCCGCTGCGCCTCCTGGCCGTCGGCCGCTTCGATCACCTCATGACCGAGCGGCTCCACTACCCGCGCGGCGCGCCTTCGCATGAACGGGATCATCTTCGACTATCAACACACGCATCAGCGGTCATCCTCGTCATCGGCGGACGAGCGACCTGGCCGTCGTCGCTTCGCCGCGGGCACGACATCGTATGGGATACGTATGGGATACGAACGAATCATGCGCGTACGGTGCAGAGCCAAACAGCGCGCGCGTCCGCGCCCACGATCATGGCGGTTCGCATTCGTCGCGCTACCTCGCGCGACCGGTAAGTACGGCGCGAATGGTCCAGCAGGCCCGACGCGGCGGTAGCGCGTGTAACGCGCGCGATTGCGCCCTACCGTGAGACATCAGATCGAGGATTGGAGGCGTGGACCGGCGCACGAGGTCGATCGACGCGAGCGCCGCACACGCAGCGCGCGCCGCGCCGGGCCTTTGCATACGCGGCCGCGAGCGCGTGACGGCGACGGTCGGCGCACGAGGACGCGCCAATTGAGGTAAGGCATGAGCATGCTTATGGGCGTTCCACGGAGCTCTCAGCATCGGGATGCTCATGGTTGCAGTGCCTTCATCGGGCTGCATGTGTTTCGGTGGTACCGGATGGAATCGGCCGCGTCGCGCAGCCGGTTTCGCGGCAAACGTTTGCGTCCGGAACACTCACGAGCAATTTTTTTTCGATCCGAACGATCCGCCGACGCTGTAGTCGTTGGCGAGCCAAAAGCCGGGCGGATTTTCGCATGAGGGTAATGGTTATCATGTGACGACAGATGTTTGAGCGCAACAGCCATACATGCTCAGCCGGCGTGCTTCGCGGACGCCCTCGCGCCTCATTGGATCGCCGCAGCCGAAGGCGGCGATCATGCGATGGCACGCCGCCGGCCCGCGTCATCACACCGATGCGCGTGCAACGCCGGATTCCGCCGGACGACGCCATTAAGTCGCCGAACGAACGCATGCCGACCGGCGCCACGGGTCGGTTCGCGCCAGCGACGTCGCGACACCCACCGCTGAGCCGACGCACGCGCCGCGTGCTCGCGAACACCGATAGCCACGACCGGTTCGATCTGTCCCGCACATCGATCCGCCGAGTTCGCCATGTTCATTTCTTTTCATGCCGCGCGACTCACGAAACGTCGCGCGCGACCGCCGCCTGATGAACCGCGCGACCGGCGATCGACGCAAGTTCACTCACCCATTTTTCATTCCGGCATCCCACTATTTTCCGGTTTTTCCACAACATTCAGTGATTGACCGCATGACCACGACATCACATTTATAAACTGACTTTATTTAACTATTTCTGTCTTTCTGCTGTGTCAAACTCTCGTCCGGTTCCGCGTCCTTTCTTTCGTTTTCCGCGTCAGTGCGTTCGAAGGATAGGCGGCTCGCAACGGCCCTCGTGCCTACGGTCGTCGCAGCCTCGGAATCCTAGATTCTGGGAACATAAGTACGCGATGTCACATCGAGCGCCGAGCGCAACAAAGCGCCGCTTCGACCGTTGAATTTCGCGTGGAATACCAGTTGATTGGCCAAACCGGTTCCACTGCTTCGCGCCTAGTTTGCAGGCATTCCAGCCCGCAAACCTTTGCCCGAGCGGACTAAATGTTTCCCCGGCCGGACGATATTTACATTCATACAATCGCGCATCGCGACGGATGCCGAGTGTGAACGTTTTTTTACGCCCAATATATACGATGCCCGCTCACGGAGACGATAAAACGATGAATTCGATCTGCAATGCGTACGGAGTCCCGCACGACAAAATCCGCTTCAATCCATCGCTCGGACCAATTCGATTTCCATTCGCCGGATTCGGAAATAACGACCGGCATTCAGCGGACGTAGCGGCACGGTTTTTGTTGATCCGTTCGCGATTGCTCCGCGCAGCGCCGCGCGTGCCGTGCGCTGTCAATCAAGTCCACACGGATTGCACGGAATCGTTACCGCGGCGCGCGCCGTCGACCTATAATTTTTCGCAATAATCGCGCACATAGATGCATCGAGCCAGCCCAGGCCAACCCTCTCCAACGCGCTCGCAACCATGCCATCCCGTTCGTCCAGTCCGGCGTCGCTCCGCGCCACGCCGGAGCTCGTCGGCGCACATATTCTCGTCGTCGACGATCGCCCGAACGACCTGCGGCTCCTGACCGAGATCCTGCGCTCAGCGCGGTGCCGGATCAGCGTCGCGTTCGACGGCCTGCAGGCGTATCACCGCGCGCAGGCGATCGTGCCCGACCTGATCCTGATGGACGTCCGGATGCCGCGCATGGACGGCTTCGCCGCGTGCCGGCTGCTGGCGTCGACGCCCGACACGCAGAACATCCCGGTCATCATCCTGACGGCCGCCGGCGATCTCGACGATCGCATCGCGGGCCTCGAGACGGGCGCGCTCGACTACATCGTGAAGCCGTTCGAGCCGGCCGAGGTGATCGCCCGAATCCGCAATCACCTGAAACGCGCGCGGCGCAGCCAGCCGTTCGCGCATCTGCCCGAGCTGCCCGATCACCCGGACACCGCGCTGGTGCGCGCGGCCAGCGACATCCTGCTGCGCGAACTGCGCAACCCGCCGACGCTGGACGAACTCGCACGGCAGGTCGGCACCCATGAGAAGCGGCTGTCGCGCGTGTTCCGCGATCATCTCGGGCAGACCGTATTCGAATATCTGCGCGACACGCGGCTGCGCGCGGCGCAGCACTTCCTCGCCGCGACGTCGATGGGCATCGGCGACATCGCCGAGGAGATCGGCTTTTCGACGCCCGGCAACTTCGCGACGGCGTTCCGCGAACGCTTCGGCATCACGCCGTCCGACTGGCGCCGCCAGCGCCCGACGGTCGATGCGCAGCCGCCGTCGCATGACCATGCGTAGGCGCGGCGCGTCGGCCGCGTATGCGTTCGGGCTGCTCGTGCGGCTCGTGCTGGCGCTGCTCGCCGCATACGCCGCGCCCGCGGCTGCGGCCGACGACAACCCCGCGCGGCTCGAGGCAGTCTCGTTGCTCGAGGATCCGGGCGCGGCGCTGTCGGCGAGCGAGGTCGCGACGCGGGTGGCCGAGCGTCAACGTCGCGCTGCCGCGCCGGCGCGGCCGTCGTTCAACATCGAATTCTCGCGTTCCGCATGGTGGGTCGGCGCAACGCTCGTGAACCGCGCGGCGACCCGCCAGCCGATGGTGCTGGCGATACGCGACGCGCGCGTCGATCGCGCCGACTTCTATGTCGAACACGGCGGCCAATGGACGCTCGCCGGCCGCTTCCCGGCCCGCGATGGCAGCCTGGGCGAACCGGTGTCGCGATATCCGGTGCTCGCCGCGACACTGGACGCCGGCGAACGGCTGCCGGTGCTGGTGCGCGTCACGTCGCGCAAGGAACTGAAGCTCGCACCGAGCGCATTCACGCGCGACGCGTGGCATGCGTACGAGCTGCGCGCGGCGATGTGGAACTTCGGCTTTCTCGGCGGGCTGCTCGCGCTCATGTGGTGCGCGCTGCTGATCGGCTTCTTCTCGCGCAGCGGCACGTTCGCGGTGCTCGCGCTGCTGGCGCTCGGCACGGCGCTGTTCGAAGCGACCTACCGCGGCTACACCGCGCTGTACCTGTGGCCCGGTGCGTACGAATGGTCGGCGCGCGCGGAAATGGTGTCCGTGTATCTGTCGCTAGCATGCTTCATCGCGTTCATCCTGCGGATCGCCGATCGCGAAAAGACCGGCATGCCGATGCGCGCGGCGTACCTGGTGTTCCTCGCACTCGAATGCGTCGGGATGGCCGGCGCTGCGTGCGGCGACCTGCTGACGTTCACGTGGTTCAGCCTGCGGGTGAACTCGGCGCTCGCGGTGATGAACATCAGCCTCGCGCTGATCCTCGCGTTCCGCCGCACGCCGACCGCGCGCGTGATGCTGATCGCGATCTCGTTCGCGGGATTCAACATGCTGATCCGCGTGCTCGACGCGCGCGACGCGATTCCCGGGTGGCTGCCATGGCTTAAGTCCGACATCTATCCGAACCCGGTGATCGCGATCGTCGGCCTTGCCACGCACCTGCTCGTGCTCGCCGCGTGGATCAACCACGTGGGCCGTCAGCGCACCGAAGCGCGCAAGCGCCTCGAGCACTGGCAGCTCACCGAACAGGACCGCCTGCGTGACGAGGTCGCGAAGCGCACGGTCGCCCTCAACGACGCGCTGCAGGAAGTCAAGACGCACATGCAGCAGAAGATCGAGACGCTCGGCTACGTCAGCCACGACCTGCGCGCGCCGCTGTCGACCATCCACGGCTACGCGAAGCTGCTGCTGCAAACCGCGACGCCCGGCCAGGCGCGCCTGATCCGCTCGATCGACCGCAGCATCCGCTACCAGCTCACGCTGATCGACGAATTGCTGCAGTACACGCGCGCCGAGCTGCAGCCGCTCGGCATTGCGCCGGACGCGACCGACCTGCCCGGCCTGCTCGACGACATCGGCGACTACGCGCTCGCGCTGTGCGCGCAGCAGAACAACCGCTTCGACTACCGGCCGCTGACGCCGTTGCCGCGCAAGCTGACGATCGACGGCATCCGGCTGCAGCAGGTGCTGCTCAACCTGCTGTCGAATGCGTCGAAGTTCACGCGCGACGGCACGGTCACGCTGTCGGTCGGCGCGTACCGGCAAGCGGGCGCGTGGCGGCTGGTGTTCGAAGTCGCCGACACGGGCATCGGCATCGAGCTCGACCAGACGACCGACATCTTCCGCGCGTATCAGCAGGTGCAGGCCGTGAACGGCGGGACCGGCCTCGGCTTGTTCATCGCGCAGCGGATCGTCGGCGCGATGAACGGCGAGCTGGCCGTATCGAGCCAGCCGGGCGTGGGCACGTCGTTCACGTTTCAGATCGTCGCACCGGCGCTCGGGCATGCGTTGATCCCGGCGTCCGCGCTCGCGCGCACCGTGCAGCCAGCGGAACAGATCGACCTGCTCGCCGATGCGCGCGGGATGCGCTGTCCGCCCGACGATGCACTCGATGAACTGATCGTGCTGGCCGGCGAGGGCCGCCTCACCGATATCGAGGAATGGCTTGGACAGTATGCGCACGCGCCGCGACATGCCGCGTTCGTGCATGCCGTGCGGGAGCGGCTCGACACGCTCGACCTGCAAGCGATCGAACGCCTGGCCGCAGCGCTGAAGCATACGGGCATCGTGGATGCACCGAGTGCGCCGTCGCTCGACGCGGAGCCGGATCTGGCCGGGCCGGCCTGATCGCGGTATGCGCGCAGGCCGTCGTCGGGCGGTGTGCGGTGCGAGGCCAGCGCGCCACGCATGCACCCCGCGCCGCCGCATGGCCCGCACCGCCCTCACGCTACAACCGCGGCATCGTCGACACCAGCGCCGCGTCGTCGCCCGGCGCAGCGGCCGCGGGCCGAGCAGTTTCCCGTGTCGCGCGCTTCGGATCGAGCCCGCTGCCGCCGGTGCGGCGCCGTGCGGCGTGCCGCTCGATGACCCGCTGCAGCAGACAGAACACGCACAGCAGCGCACCGATCACGATGCGCGTCCACCACGAGCTCAGCGTGCCGTCGAACGTAATGAGCACCTGAATCGTGCCGAGAATCCCGACGCCGAACACCGAGCCGATCACGTAGCCCACGCCGCCCGTGAGCAGCGTGCCGCCGATCACGGTCGCAGCGATCGCGTCGAGCTCCATCCCCTGTGCCTGCAGTCCGTAACCGGACAGCACGTACAGCGTGAACACCACGCCGCCGAGCGCCGAGCAGAAGCCGCTCAACGCATACACGCCGACTTTCGTGCGCGCGACCGGCAGCCCCATCAGCAACGCCGAGCGCTCGTTGCCGCCGATCGCGTAGACGTTGCGGCCGAAGCGCGTGAAATGCGCGACGTAGATCGCGGCGGCCAGCGTCGCGAGCGCGATCAGCGCACCGGCGCTGAGCATGCCGCCGCCGAGCGGCACGCTGATGCCCGCGAGCGCATGGAACGTCGGCTCGTTGATCGTGATCGATTGCGTGGTGATCAGGAAACACGCGCCGCGCGCGAGGAACATCCCGGCCAGCGTGACGATGAACGGCTGCAGCCGGAAGTAGTGGATCAGCGCGCCCATCGCCGCGCCGTACAGCGCACCGAACAACAGCACGATCGGCACGATCGCCCACACCGGCCAATGCAGCCGCTCGGCGCCGACGGCGCACAGGATGGTTGTCAGCGCAACGACGGAGCCGACCGACAGGTCGATGCCGCCCGACACGATCACGAAAGTCATCCCGATCGCGACGATCAGCAGGAACGCGTTGTCGACCAGCAGCCCGGTCAGCACCTGCATCGAGAAGAAGCCCGTATACATCACGGACCCGAAACCGAACAGCGCCGCGAACAGCGCGATCGTCACGACGATCGGCAGCGTGCGCGGGTCGGTGAGCCGTGCGAGGAATCGGTTCATCGCGGCGTCGCTCCGGTGGTGGCGCGCAGCGCGCGCGTCGCGTGGCGCAGCGCCAGCGCGCGCGCCGCGTCCGACTGGATCAGCGTGACGACGATCACGACGATCGCCTTGACGACGAGCGTCGCCTCGGGCGGCACGCCGATCGAATAGGTCGTGTAGGTCAGCGTCTGGATGATCAGCGCGCCGAGCACGGAGCCCGCGAGGCTGAAGCGGCCGCCGAGCAGCGACGTGCCGCCGAGCGTCACGGCGAGGATCGCGTCGAGCTCGAGCAGCAGCCCCGCGTTGTTGCCGTCGGCGCTGCGCACGTTCGAGCTGGCGAGGATGCCGGCAAGCGCCGACAGCACGCCGGAACACAGATAGACGCCGAACACGACGGCCCCCGCGCGCAGCCCGACGAGCCGCGTCGCGACCGGATTCACGCCGATCGCGCGGATGAACAGGCCGAGCGCCGTGCGGTTGACCAGCAATGCGATCGCCGCGATCGTCGCGATCGCGATCCACACCGAACACGGCACGGCCGCGAGATAGCCGCCGCCGAGCGCCAGGTAGCCGGGCGCGCCGATCGGAATGATCTGTCCGCCGGTGAGCAGCTGCGCGATCCCGCGCCCCGCGACCATCAGGATCAGCGTCGCGATGATCGGCTGCATCCCGACGAACGCGACCAGCACGCCGTTCCATGCGCCCGCCAGCAGCCCGACGCCGAGCGCCGCGGCGAGCGCGACGCCGACGCGCGACGGATCGCCGTCGAGCACGATCGCGGCCGCCGCGCCGGCGATCGCGACGATCGCGCCGACCGAGATGTCGATGCCGCGCGTCGCGATCACGAGCGTCATCCCGAGCGACACGATCACGAGCGGCGCCGCGCGATTCAGGATGTCGATCGGCGCGCCGAACAGATGGCCGTCGAGCAGCGAGATCGACAGGAAGCCCGGCCGGTGCGCGACGTCCAGCGCGAACAGCAGCGCGAGCGTCAGCACCGGCCACGCGAGCGAATGACGAAACAGCGAACGCAGCCGCATCATGAGCGGCCTCCCGCGATCAGTTGGTACACCTGCTCCTCCGAGGCATCGCTGCCGGTCAGTTCGGCGACCTTGTGGCGATCGCGCAGCACCGCGATCCGGTGACTCACGCGCACCACTTCGCTGATCTCCGACGAAATGAACAGAATCGCGAGCCCCTGCGCGCACAGCGCGAGCACGCGCTCCATGATGTCGAATTTCGCGGCGACGTCGATGCCGCGCGTCGGCTCGTCGAGAATCAACAGCTTCGGCTCCGTCGCGAGCCAGCGCGCGAGCAGCACCTTCTGCTGGTTGCCGCCCGACAGCAGCCCGATCGGCTGCTCCGCGTCGCGCGCCTTGATGCCGAGCCGCTCGATGTACGTGTCCGAAAGCTCGCGCTGGCGCGCCCGCCCGATCAGCCGCCACCAGCCGCGCCGCGCCTGCAGCGCGAGCACGATGTTCTCGCGAATCGACAGCGCGGCGACGATGCCCTCCTTCTTGCGGTCCTCGGGGCAATACGCGATGCCGTTGCGCACCGCGTCGTGCGGCGACGCGAGCCGCGCGCGCCGGCCGTCGATCTCGATCGCGCCGGTGTCGGTGCGCTCCGCGGCGAACGCCAGCCGCGCGGTCTCCGTGCGCCCCGAGCCGAGCAGCCCGGCCAGCCCGACGATTTCGCCGGGCCGCACGTCGAGATCGAGCGGGCTCATCATCCCGCGCCGGCCGGCGCGCTGCATCGACAGAAACGGCGCGCTCGCGCCGGCATCGCGCTGCACGGCCGCCGCGCCCGCCTGCAGCGTGCCGGACACCGGCTCGCGGCCGGTCATCTTCGCGACCAGCAGGTCGACCGGCAGCTCGCGCGCGAGGTACTCGCCTTCGCGCTCGCCGTTGCGCATCACGGTGATGCGGTCGGACACCGCGTAGGTCTGTTCGAGAAAGTGCGTGACGAACAGGATCGCGATCCCCGACGCCTTCAGCCGGCGCAGCACGTCGAACAGCCGCGCGACCTCGCCGTCGTCGAGGCTCGAGGTCGGCTCGTCGAGGATCAGCACGCGCGCGTCGACCGACACCGCGCGCGCGATCGCGACCATCTGCTGCACGGCGATCGGATACGCGTCGAGCGAGCGAGTGACGTCGAGCGACAGGTCGAGCTCGGCGAGCGCGTCGCGCGCGCGCGCATGGATCGCCTTCCAGTCGATCGCGCCGCGCCGCATCGGCTGCCGGCCCGCGAAGATGTTCTCCGCGACCGACAGGTTCGCGCACAGGTTGACCTCCTGGTACAGCGTCTGGATGCCGGCCGCCTCGGCCTCGCGCGGCGCCGCGAAGTTCACCGGCGCGCCGCCGACGCGAATCTCGCCCGCATCGTGCGCATGCACGCCGGTCAGCACGTTGATCAGCGTCGACTTGCCCGCGCCGTTCTGGCCCATCAGCGCATGGATCTCGCCCGGAAACAGCCTGAAATTCACGCGCTGCAGCGCGTTGACGCCCGGAAACGCCTTGTCGATGCCGATCATCTCGACCACCGGCGGATTCGTCATGGATCGCCCTCGATTCGTTGAAGTGGCCGGACGGCGGCGCGACGGCCGCCGTCCGCGCCGCAAGCGACGCTCAGTACTTGCGGGTCGGCAGCACCTGCGCGGCGACGTTCATCGGGAACACGGTCTCGTTCGTGACGATCCGCTTCGGCAGCTGCTTGCCGGCCACCACCTCCTTCACGGCGGTCATCAGCTGCGGGCCGAGCAGCGGGCTGCATTCGACGTCGACGTTGATCTTGCCCGCGACCATCGCCTGGAAGCCGCCCTTGGTCGCGTCGAACGACACGACGCTCACGTCCTTGCCGGGCTTGATGCCGGCCTCCTCCATCGCCTGGATCGCGCCGAGCGCCATGTCGTCGTTGTGCGCGTAGACGACGTTGATCTGCTTGCCGTAGGTCTTGGCGAACGCTTCCATCACCTGCTTGCCGCCGGCGAGCGTGAAGTCGCCGCTTTGCGACGCGATCACCTTGAACTTCGGATTGTTCTTGATCACCTCGAGCAGGCCCGCGCGGCGGTCGTTGGCCGGCGCCGAGCCGACCGTGCCCTGCAGCTCGACGATGTTGATCGGGCCGGCGTCGTTCTTGTAGCGCTCTTCGAGCCAGTGGCCCGCGCGCCGCCCTTCCTCGAGGAAGTCGGAACCGATCATCGTCACGTACAGCGACGGGTCCTTCACGTCGACGCCGCGATCGGTCAGGATCACCGGAATATGCGCCGCCTTCGCTTCGGTCAGCACCGGCTCCCAGCCCGACTCGACGACCGGCGAGAATGCGATGACGTCCACCTTCTGCGCGATGAACGAGCGGATCGCGCGGATCTGGTTCTCCTGCTTTTGCTGCGCGTCCGAGAATTTCAGGTTGATGCCGGCCTCCTTCGCCGCGCTCTTCACCGACACGGTGTTCGCCGTGCGCCACGCGCTCTCCGCGCCCACCTGCGAAAACCCGAGCGTGATCTGCTTTTGCTGCGCGTAGGCGCCGGTGGTCAGCAGCGTCGCCGCCGCGACGATCGCGCCGGTCGCCAGCTTCCTGATGAATGTCATGGTCCGTCTCCGATGATGTCGTTGTATGCCGCGGCGCCGGCGTGGCGCGGTGCCGCGCTGCGCTGTTGTGGTTCTGCGTCGCGCGGGCGCGGTGCGGGGCCACGCGAGCCGGCGCTTGCGGCCGGCCCGGAATAGACGCCCCGCATCAGTCTAGGAACAAGTCCGATAACCTGCCAATGAAATCTTGGATTGAAGCGATACAACTATCGACATACGTATAAACACTGATCCGCGGCGCGCGCCACCGCGAGCCGTGCCGCAGGCCGTGCAATCGGCCCTGGAGCGGCGCCGGCGACGCGGCGCACGCAACTTGCTCCGGCGCTCAGGCTCGTTCAAGACAAGGAGAACCGCGATGCGTGCCGGACGCGAACCGAAATCGCAGCGCGCGGCCCCCGGCCGCCGCCTGCCGCGCTGCAGCATGACGAAGCGCCCGTCCCGCTCGAACGGCGGCGCGCGGGTGGACGCCGCGCTGCGCCACGTCGACGACCGGCATCCCGGCTATACGCGCCGGCGCGTGCGCAGCGGCTTCGCGTATTACGGACAGGACGGCCAGCGCATCCGCGACCCCGACGAAATCGCGCGCATCAACGCGCTGGCGATTCCGCCCGCGTACACCGACGTGTGGATCTGCATGGACCGGCGCGGCCATCTGCAGGCCACGGGCCGCGACGCGCGCGGGCGCAAGCAGTACCGCTATCACCCGCTGTGGCGCGAGACGCGCGACGCGAACAAGTACGCGCGGATGGCCGCCTTCGCGGCTGCGCTGCCGCGGATCCGCGCGCGTGTCGCGCGCGACCTCGCGCTGCCGGGAATGCCACGCGACAAGATCGTCGCGACCATCGTCCGCCTGCTCGACACCACGCTGGCGCGGATCGGCAACACCGAATACGCACGCGAGAACGCGTCGTTCGGGCTGACGACGCTGCGCAAGCGCCACGTGACGATCCGGCCCGGACAGGTGCGGCTGCGCTTCACCGGCAAGAGCGGCATCGAGCACGACGTGACGGTGGAGGACCCGCGCGTGGGCCGCATCGTGCGACGCTGCGCGGAGCTGCCGGGGCACGAGCTGTTCCAGTATGTGGACGACGACGGCGCGCGCCATTCGGTCGGCTCGTCCGACGTGAACGACTACCTGCGCGAAGCGGCGGGCGCGGAGTTCACCGCGAAGGACTACCGGACCTGGGCCGGCAGCGTGCAGGCGCTGGCGCTGCTCAGGCGCATCCCGCACGAGAGCGTCACGCAGGCGCGCAAGCAGATCGTCGAGACGGTGCGGGCCGTCGCCGGCATCCTGCGCAACACGCCGGCGGTGTGCCGGCGTTGCTACATCCATCCGGTGGTGCTCGACACGTTCGAGGCCGGCCTGCTGGATACGCTCGAGGTGACGCGCAAGCCGAGAGGGTTGCGCGCGGACGAAGCGGCGTTCGTCGCGTTGCTCGAGCAGGCCGAGCGGCGCTCGGCCCGGCCGCAGAAAGAGTGACGCGGGAAGTGACGCGGGCCGTGCCGGCCCGCGGTCGGCGTTACAGCCCGAGCGAATTCGCCGTGCTGCGAAACACCAGCGGACGCTCGTCCTGCCGCTGCTCGCGGCGGGCGAACTGCACGGCCTGTTCGACCCGGCCGTGATGGGCCGATTTCGAGCACACCGGATCGGCCTCGGCCGGATCGCCGGCCAGCATGTACGCCTGGCAGCGGCACCCGCCATGATCGACATGCCGCTCGTCGCAGGTGCGGCACGGCTCGCGCATCCAGCCATCGCCGCGAAACGCGTTGAACGCGTCGCTGTCGTACCAGATCTCCTTCAGCGACTGCTCGCGCACGTTCGGCAGCGTGAGGCCGGGCAGCGAGCGCGCCGCATGGCACGGCAGCGCGGCGCCGTCGGGGGCGACGCCGAGGAACACCGAGCCCCAGCCGTTCATGCACGCCTTCGGCCGCTGCTCGAAGTAGTCGGGCACGACGAACAGGATCTTGCAGCGCTCGCCCACCAGCTTGCGGTAGCGGTTGACCGTTTCCTCCGCGTCGCGCAACTGCTCGGCGGTCGGCATCAGCTGGTCGCGGTTGAGCATCGCCCAGCCGTAGTACTGCGTATTGGCGAGCTCGAGAAAATCCGCGCCGAGATCGAGCGCCATCTCGATGATCTGCCCCACGTGCGGCAGGTTGTATCGATGCAGCACGCAGTTCAGCACCATCGGGTAGCCGTGCTGCTTGATGAGCCGCCCGACGCCGCGCTTCAGGTCGAAGGTGCGCGTGCTGGTGAGAAAGTCGTTCAGCTCGCGCGTCGAATCCTGCAGCGACAGCTGGATATGATCGAGGCCGGCCGCCTTGAGCCGCTCGATGCGCGTCGCGTTCAGGCCCACGCCCGACGTGATCAGGTTGGTGTAGAAGCCGAGCGAGCGCGCATGCCCGACCAGTTCTTCCAGATCGTCGCGCTGCAGCGGCTCGCCGCCGGAAAAGCCGATCTGCGCGGCGCCGAGCGCGCGCGCGTCGCTGATCACCGTGCGCCACGCGTCGGTGTCGAGCTCCGCGCCGTGCGTCGCGAAATCGACCGGGTTGTAGCAGAACGCGCAATGCAGCGGGCAGCGGTACGTGAGCTCCGCAAGCAGCCACAGCGGCGCCGACGGCCGGTTCTGATCGGGGGTCGTGTCCATGTCAGTCGAGCCAGCCGCGCAGCCGCGCATGATCGAGGAAGCGGTAGACGTCCGACGCAAGATCCGACGTGCTGAACAGCTGCTCGAGTTCGCCGATGATGTCGTCGAGCTCGCGCGTGCCGTCGCAGCGCACGAGGATCTCGCCGGCACTCGGGTTGAGCCGGACCATCCCTTCCGGATACAGGAGCACGTATGCGTCCTGGGCCGCCTCCCACTGCAGGCGGTACATGCCCCTCAGCGAGGGGCGCAGCGGCACGCCGCTGACGGCTTCGTTCGAGTTCATGCGGGATATGCCTTTTCGATCGCATCGAGAATCTGCCACAGGACATCCAGCTTGAACGACAGGATGTCGAGCGCGCGCCGTTGCGCGTCAGGTGTCGTGAAATGACTCAGCGTCACCGCGAGCCCGTGCTCGACGTCGCGCTGCGCGAGCGGCACGCGGCTGCGGAAATACTGCAGGCCGTCGGCCTCGATCCACGGGTAGTGCGACGGCCAGCCGGCCAGCCGGTCGAGGTGGATCTGCGGCGCGAACATCTCGGTCAGCGACGAGCACACGGCTTCCTGCCACGGCGCGCGACGCGCGAAGTTGACGTACGCATCGACCGCGAAGCGCACGCCCGGCAGCACGCGCTCGAGCGACCACAGCTGCGCGCGCTCGATGCCGACCGCCTCGCCGAGGCGCGCCCACGCCTCGATGCCGCCTTCGCTCTCGCCGTGCCCGTCGTGGTCGAGAATCCGCTCGACCCACAGGCGGCGCGTCTCGCGGTCGGGGCAGTTCGACAGGATCGCCGCGTCCTTCAGCGGAATGCTGATCTGATAGTAGAAGCGGTTCGCGACCCAGCCGCGAATCTGCTCGCGCGAGCATTCGCCGGCATTCATCCGCCGGTTGAACGGATGATGAATGTGATAGCGCGATTCGAGTGCGCGCAGGCGCGCCTCGAACTCCTGCGCGCTCCAGGGCGTCGCGTGCAGCGCCGCAGCGGGAATCGGTGCGTTCATGGTCAAACCTCGAATTGCATGCCGTCGTGGGCGACCTCGATGCCGTGCTCGCGCAGCTGCGCACGCTCGGGCGAACCGGGGTCGAGAATCGGATTCGTGTTGTTGATGTGGGTGAGGACCTTGCGCGTGCTCGCGGGCAACACCCCGAGCCGCTCGATCATCCCCGGGTGCGCGGCGTCGCCGCGCTGCGCGAGATGCCCCATGTCGGCCGCGTGCTTCGACGACAGGCCGAGGTCGATCATCTCCGTCCCGGTCCAGAAGGTACCGTCCACCAGCACCAGCTCGGCGTCGCGCATCGCGGCGCGCACGCCGTCGTCGACGTCGGCGAGCCCCGGCGCGTAGAACGCCTGGCGGCCGGTGGCCGTGTCCTGAATCAGCAATGCGATGTTGTCGCCCGGCACGCTGGCTGCGCGATGCGGCGAGTAAGGCGGCGGCTTGCTGTCGACCGGCAGCGCGGTGAAGCGAAGGCCGGGTGCGCCGGCGATCGCGAACGGCTCGCGCAGCGCGATCGGGTTCACGTCGACGCCGCAGTAGTGGCCGAGCAGCGGGACGAGCGGCAGCCCGGTCGACAGGTCCTCGAGCACCGGCGCGCTCGCGTAGAGCGGCAGCGGCGAGGTGCGCTCGCGCAGCATCAGCAGGCCCGTCACGTGATCGATCTGCGCATCGCACAGCATCACGGCCGCGATCGCGCTGTCGCGGATCTGCCGTGCCGGTTGCAGGTCGGGATCGGCGCGCAGCTGCGTGAGGATGTCCGGCGACGCGTTCACCAGCACCCAGTCGACGCCGTTGCCGCTGACCGCGATCGACGACTGCGTGCGCGGCACGATGCCGCTGCTGCCGGTGCGGGCGCGACGGCAGTTGCTGCAGTTGCAGTTCCATTGCGGCAACCCGCCGCCGGCGCCCGAGCCGAGTATCTTGATCTTCATCTGCGTGTGCTCCGGGTGCTGCCCGCATCGGGTTCGCCGACGCGGGCGGCACTGCGTGCGTCGATCAGCGGTTGGCGATGTACATCGTGATTTCGAAGCCGAAGCGCAGGTCGGTATAAGCCGGGGTGGTCCACTGCATGATGTGTCTCCTTGTTGAGTTGGTGAATCGAACAACCGCATCGATCGAGCGGCCGTTACCAGTTCAGCAAGGAGCGTGCCGGGGCGGCGGGCGCGCGGCGCGGCGGCGTGCGCGGGCCTGCGCGGGCGTGCGATAGCCGCCGCATCGTGATGACGCCGCAATTATTACGTTATGCCAACGAAACTCTTTCGGAAGCCGTCGGGCGACACGCTCGGGTGTGCCCGACGGGCGTTGCAGGTGTTGAATCCTTGAACACCGGGTGTTGCAACATGACACACCGGTGTGACACTCGCGGCGGCGTCAGCGCGTTTCGGGCTCCGTCGCGTCCTGGGCGGCGGCCGGCATCTTCCGGTAGATGGTGTTGCGCGACACGCCGAGCGCGCGCGCCGCGGCCGATACGTTGCCGCCGTGACGGGCGAGCGCGGCCGCGATCGCGGACGCGGCCACGTCCTGCAGCCGCGCATCGCTGGCGGCTGCCGCCGCCGCCGCGGCGGCCAGCGGCGCGGGCTCCGCCGCGAGCGACGCCACGTCGTGGCCGTTGGCGGCCGGTGTCGGCTCGCGCCGCACGTCGTCGAAGAAATCGTCCGGCAAATGCTCGCGGCGAATTTCGCCGTCTTCGTCGACCATCGCGGCGGCGGTGCGCAGCAGGTTGGCGAGCTGCCGGAAGTTGCCCGGCCAACCGCAGCGCTCGAACAGCGCCATCACGTCGGGCGCGACGCTCAACGGGCGGCGGCCTGGGCCCGACAGCGTCTCCCGCTGCAGCATTTTCTGCACGACCACCGCGAGGTCGGTGCGATCGCGCAGCGGCGGCAGGCGCACGACCAGGCCGTTGAGCCGGTAGTACAGGTCTTCGCGGAAGCGGTTCTGCGCGATCATCTCGCGCAGGTCGCGGTGGGTCGCGCAGATGATCGCGATGTCCACGCCGATCGCCTTGGTCGAGCCGAGCGGGTTGACGATGCGCTCCTGCAGCACGCGCAGCAGCCGCACCTGCAGCGGATACGGCATGTCGCCGATCTCGTCGAGAAACAGCGTGCCGCCGTTGGCCTGCAGCAGCTTGCCGGTCGCGCCCTTGCGCCGCGCGCCGGTGAACGCGCCTTCCTCATAGCCGAACAGCTCGGATTCGATCAGCGTCTCCGGAATCGACGCGCAGTTCACCGCGACGAACGGACCGTCGCGGCGCGGCGAGTCGTTGTGGATCGCCTGCGCGAGCAGCTCCTTGCCGGTGCCCGTCTCGCCGGTGATCAGCACCGGGATGTCCTTGCCGATCACCTTGCGGACCTTCGCGATCACGGCCGCGACTTGCGGATCGCCGGTGTCGAGGTAGCTGAGCCGCGACAGGCTCGCCGCGTTCTGCGCAGCGGTCGGCCGCGCGGCCTGCGCCGTGCCGCCGTCGTGGACTTCGGCCGGGCGGCTGCCCTCGGCCCGCGATGCGCGCCGGAACTGCACGCGCGCGCAGACCACCGCGCCGTTGCCCAGATTCAGCGACACGTGCGGCTCGGTGCTGGCCCGCATCCGGTCGATCAACTGCGCGCTCGTCACGTCGAACAGCGACGCGAGCGTATGCGCGCGCAGCGCCGCGAGCGGCATCCCGAGCTGGAATTGCGCACTGCGGTTGGCCGACAGGAAGCGGCCGTCGGCGGTGAACGCGACGATCCCCTCCATCAGCGTGCCGAGGAATTCGGGGCGGCCGTGGAACGACACCTGGAGCGTTTCCTGGAAGGTCGTCGTGAACAGATGGTTCTCGATCATCTGCACCGACATCTTCGCGAGCGCCATCGTGTGCTGGTGATAGCTGCGATGGTCGCCCGTCACGTCGAGCACGCCGATCGCGTCGCCGTACGGATCGAGAATCGGCACGCTCGAGCAGGTGAGGAAATGGTTCGCGGCGAGAAAGTGCTGGTCGCCGTGCACGACCATCGGACACCGCTCGGCGAGCGCGGTGCCGATCGCGTTGGTGCCCTGGCGGTTCTCGGCCCAGTTCGCGCCGGGGCGCAGCGCGACGCGCTCCGCGCGCCGCAGGAAATCGTCGTCGCCGATCGAATGCAGGATCAGGCCCTCCGCATCGGTCAGCACGATCATGCTCTGCGTGTTGACGATCTGCTCGTGCAGCGTCTCCATCACGGGCATCGCGTGGACGCACAGCACGCGGTTCTGCTCGCGCTTCAGCGCCAGCGCGGTGCCGGACAGCAGGTCGTAGTCGGGGCGTGTCGACGCCTGCAGACCGAACGTTTCGGACCGCTCATGGGACTTCTGGATCGTCGGCGTCGGCCAGCCGGGCACTTGCGGTGCCCGAGCGCCGGCCGTCGGATAAACGTCATCGCGCATTGTCTCCTCCGGGGATCCTTCCGGTCGATGCCGGACTCTTTGCCATCGATGCAAGCAAACATCGGGCCACAGGGCGGCCCGCTCATCGAGGTCGTCGCGTTGCGTCGGCGTCCGGCCGACATTGAAAGGAAAATGAAATCGGCATCGCGAGGCACGTCGTGCAATGCGTTTCCGGTACGGCCCAGTGATAGCGCGAAACCTTGGCGCACCGCCACCCGGACGAATCCCTAGCTTGCGCGCGGGCGCGATTCTCGCTTCAGTGGACGCAAGCGCGCGGCGCGCCGTCGCCGCCTTCTCCCTCTACCCCGACCGACATGACGCACACCTTCAAGCACCTGCACCGCGACGCCTGCACGATCGCGTGGACCGAAGCCGGCAATCCGCTCGGCGAGCCGGTCGTCGTGTTGCACGGCGGCCCCGGCAGCGGCAGCCGGCCCGCGGTGTTGAGCCTGTTCGACCTCGAACGCATGCGCGTCGTGCTGGTCGACCAGCGCGGCGCTGGCGCATCGACGCCGCGCGGCGGCTTGCGGCACAACGACACGACGCGGCTGCTGCGCGATCTCGACGCGCTGCGCGCGCAGCTCGGCATCGCGCGCTGGGGCGTCGTGGGCGGGTCGTGGGGCGCGGCGCTGGCGCTCGCGTATGCCGGACGGTATCCGTCGCGCGTCAGCGGCGTCGTGCTGCGCGGCCTGTTCCTCACGTCGTCGCGCGAAGTGCGCGCGCTGTTCGTCGGCATGCGCGCGCACGCGCCGCGCGCGTGGCGACGCCTGATCGACGCGGCCGGCACCGCGCGCGCCGAGCGCCTGACGACCAGCTTCGCGCGACGGCTGCAGCCCGGCGCGAGCGCGGCGCGGCAACGCGCGCTCGCGCTCGCGTGGAGCGCCTACGAAGACGCGATCCTGACCGGGCGACCGACCCGCCGCACGCGCACGACGCAACCGGCGCTCGAGCGCCTGATCGACAAGTACCGGATTCAGGCCCATTACCTGCTGCACGACTGCTGGCTCGGCGAGCGCCGGCTGCTCGCGCTCGCGCGACGGGCGGCCGACGCCGGCGTGCCGATTCACGCGGTGCACGGCACGCGCGACCGCGTGTGTCCGGTCGACAACGTCGCGCGCCTCGCGCGCGCGGTGCCGGCCGCGCTCGTCGAGCGCGTGCCGGCCGGCCACCTCACGCGCGACGCTGCGCTCGCGCGCGGCGTCGCCGCTGCGGTGCGCGCACTGCCGGCCGTCATGCCGGCCAATCGGCACACGGCAGCCGACGCGCCCGTTCAGTCCCACGCATAGCGCGCGCCGAGCCACGCGCCGCGCGGCGCGCCGGGCCCGACGAACTGCTCGTTGACCGGATTCAGCCCGTCGAACGAATGATTCGGGCCATTGAAGAAGTTGCGGCCGAGCGTGCCGAAGTTCGCATAGCGCTTGTCGAGCAGATTGGTGACCGACGCGAACAGTTGCAGATGCTTGGTCGCCTGCCACGTCGTGTCGAGATCGATGAGGAAATAGCCGGGAATCGTGCCGTTCGCGTCCTGGTTGTTCTCGTCGCCGCGCGCGAATACGCCGCCGCGATACGTGAGGTTGGTGCCGATGTTCCACTTCGGCGTCGCCGCGAAATCGAGCCGCAGCTTCACGGTGCTGGCCGGAATGCCCGGAATCCGGTCGCCGGAATGCACGACGATGTTGCCGCGCGCGTCGGCGCTCGAATTGCTCGCACTGCTTTCGGTCCACGTCGAGCGGTAGCGCGCATCGACATAGCTGTAGCTCGCGCCGATCCCCACCGGCCCGAGCCGCGTGTGTCCGGCCAGCTCGACGCCTTGCCGCCGCGTGTTGCCGACGTTCTGGAAATAGCCGAGCGTGCTGGCGCCGCCGTTGCTGCTGATGAACTGGATATCGTCGGCGAGCGTGGTGCGGTAGACCGCCGCGCTCCACGTCGTCGCCTGGCCCGCGCGGCCGCGCGCGCCGAACTCGAAGGTCTTCGCGATCACCGGCTTGAGCGCCGGATCGGCGAGAAAGTCGTTCGGCAGCGAACACGGCGCGGCCGGGTCCGCGCACGCGAGCTCGATCGCGGTCGGCGAGCGCATTCCCTCGTTGTAGGTCGCGTACGCGGTGAAGCCCGGCACCGGATTCCACGTGACGCCGACGGCCGGATTGAACCGCGAGAACGTATGACGCGCGGTGAGCAGCGGCTGCTGGCCGCTCACGTCCTCGATCGCGGCGCGCGACCAGTCGTAGCGGCCGGCCAGCGTCAACGCCCACTGCTGCGTGAGCGCGAGCGTGTTGTCGAAGTACACGCCGTAGTTCGCGTTGCGCGTCCGGGCGCGGGTCGTCTGCGTGAAGTTGCCGACGCCCACCGTCGCGCGCGCGTCCGTGAACGCCGCCTGCTGCGACGCCTGCTCGAAACCCGACGTCGCGAGATCGGCGGACGCGCCCATCACGAACTGCTCGTCCATACCGGCGAGCTTGCCGAGCAGCGTCAGCTGCAGCGCCGCGCCGTAGCTGTCGGTCGTGATCGTCGAGCGGTCGTTGGTCCCTTGCACGGTGTCGACGGCGCCGCTGTCGTCGACGCTGCCGAAGTCGTCGTTCACGTTGCTGCTGGTGTTCGTGTTGCGGTAGTGCCGGTAATGAACGCCGCCGCTCAACTGCACCTGATCGTTGAACGCATGATCGCCCGACAGCGTGACGTACGCGGCGCTGTTGCGATTCAGGTCCGGATAGGTGTACGCCTGCGCGCGGTTGTCGAGAAACGAGCGCGGAATCGTCTGCGTGCCCTGCAGCGCGTTGTCGGCGCCGCCGGCCGAGATCGACAGCGTCGTGTCGGCATCCACGTAGCGCAGCTTGCCGAAGCCCTGCCGTACGCGGCTCGCGTTGTGATCGGCCCAACCGTTGTCGTTCGCGACGTTGCCCGTCACGTAGTAGTCGAGCGCGCTGCCGATGCGCCCGCCCTGCTCGAACTGCGCGGTCTTGCGCCCCCATGAGCCGCCGGACAGCTGCGCGGCGCCGCCGGGGCTGGTCCTGCCGTTCTTCGTCGTGATCGCGAGCGCGCCGCCGAGCGTGTTGAGCCCGTAGGTCGGGTTCGAGCCGGGAATCAGCTGCATCGTGTCGATCGCGGCCTGCGGAATCAGATCCCAGTTGACGACGTCGCCAAACGGTTCGTTCACGCGCACGCCGTCGACGAACACCGACAGCCCCTGCGGCGTGCCGACGACCGGTGACGCGGTGAAGCCGCGGTAGTTCACGTCCGCCTGGTACGGGTTGCCCTGCGCGTCGTTGATGTCGATGCTCGTCACGTTGCGCTCGAGGTAGTCGGTCAACACGCCGCGGTGCTGCCGGTCGACGTCGTCGCCACGTATCGTCTGGACGTTGGCCGGCACGCGCGACAGCGGCGTGCCGATGCCGAGCAGCGGCGTCGTGCCGACGACGACGATCGGCGCGAGCGTCTGCTCCGCGGCCGGATCCGACGGCGCGACCTGCGCGGCAGCGGGCGTCAGCCAGCCGCCGAGCATGCCGCCGACCCACAGCGTTGCGCCGGCGCGGCCGGCGGCCCGGCAGCGCTTCGCCAGTTCGGCTTCCTTCATTTACGGGTCTCCTCAGTCGTCTTGTCGTCGTGTTGTCGTGTATAGCGATACAGCAAGCGCAGGCGCCGTATCGGCGGCCGCGGTCGGTTTCGCGTCATCGGCTGCGCGCACGCGGCGAATGCGATGCCATCCGCGTTCGGCCGATGCCCAACGCATGCGTGCGACACCGTCTCCGTCGAGCCCATTGGATCGTTCTGGAAATGGCATCCGGTTTCGCGCTGCACGAATCGCTTCGTGATCCAGATGGCAAGAAGCATGCCGAAATGCCGGTCGCCTTGCGGGTGGCCTTGTCAGCGCGAAGCCGACCCACTCACCCGCGGACGCATTGCGACACTGGGCCACGCGCGTGTTGCACTTCGTGTCACTGCCGCTGCACCTGTGTCACTTTGGATCAGCACGCCGCGAGATGCGCCGACATGCGCGGCGCGATGCCCGTCGGCGCCGGCACCGGAACTGCGCAATCGGTGAAAACCAGCGGCACGCGACGGCTTCATCTCGTTGATCGATGCGAGCCGGCCCGCCTCGAACGCGAGCACGGCGCAGCGTGCATCGTTGTTCCGCCGCACGATGAATGCACTGTCATCTTTAGCAACACTACACGCACGGTTGTCCCCGAACGCAACAACCATTGATCAACCGCAACCATCGGCACGCGACCGCACGGCGCGCGCGAATCGCCCGCCGCACGTTGCGCGGCAATGCTCGCGCATCAATGGCATGCGATTTGCGTTACTGGCTGCGCACTGATCCCGGAACCCCACCCAGCCGGCCTGGCCGGATGTTGGCCGCGGTGCGACCACAATGACTCAGGAGACAACCATGAAGAAACTCTCGGCTTCGAAGAGCCGACTGGCATCGATCGGCATCGCGGCGGCTGCCGCGATCGTCTTGAATCCCGGCCTGGTGGCTGCCGCCGCGGATTATCCGGCCGTTACGTATCAGCGGCTGACCGATGCGCAACGCGACCCGGGCTGGCTCACCTACTACCGCACCTACAACGGCCAGGCGCATTCGCCGCTCAAGCAGATCGACGCGTCGAACGTGAAGCAGCTCACGCAGGCATGGAGCTACAAGTTTCCGGCCGAGCTGAAGCAGGGCTTCGAGGCCACGCCGATCGTCAACGGCCGCTACCTGTTCGTCACCACGCCGAAGGACAACGTCTACGCGTTCGACGCGACCACCGGCGCGCAACTGTGGAAGTACGAGCCGAAGCTCGGCGCCGAGTCGTTCAAGACCGCATGCTGCGACGTCGTGAACCGCGGCGTCGCGCTGTACGGCAAGAACGTCTACGTCGCGATGCTGAGCGGCGAGGTGGCCGCACTCGACGCCCAGACCGGCGCGCTCGTGTGGAAGAAGCAGATGTTCGAACCGGGCCTCGGCTACGCGTTCTCGCTCGCGCCGCTCGCGATCGACGGCGCGATCGTGGTCGGCAGTTCGGGCGGCGAATACGGCGCGCGCGGCTTCATCGCGGCGCTGAGCCCGAACGACGGCTCGGTGCTGTGGAAGCGCTACACGATCCCCGGCCAGGGCGAGAAGCACGCCGACACGTGGCCCGACGGGATGCAGGCGCACGGCGGCGCGCCGGCGTGGCTGACCGGCACCTACGATGCGGCGACGCGCACGCTGTACTGGGGCGTCGGCAACCCGGGGCCGTGGCTCGCGGACCTGCGCCCCGGCGACAATCTGTACTCCGATTCGCTGCTCGCGCTGGACCCGAAGAACGGCGACCTCAAGTGGCACTACCAGTACACGAAGCACGACACGTGGGACTACGACGGCGTGAACACGCCGGTGCTCGCGACGATCAAGTACAAGGGCAAGGAGCATGACGCGATCATCCATGCGGACCGCAACGGCTACTTCCACGCGATCGACCGCGACAGCGGCAAGCTGATCTACGCCGAGCCGTTCGTGAAGGCGACCTCGGTCACCGGCTACACGGAAGACGGCGCACCGATCCAGGACCCGGCGAAGTATCCGAAGGTCGGCACGACGATCGAGACGTGCCCGAGCTTCCTCGGCGGCAAGAACTGGTGGTCGGTGTCGTACGACCCCGAGCGTCATCTCGCGATCGTGCCGACGCTGCATGCGTGCATGAGCCTGTCCGGCAAGTCGGTCAACTACATGGAAGGGCTGCCGTATCTCGGCGAAGGCTTCGAGATCAAGCCGGAACCGGGCAGCGAAGGCTACGGCGAACTGCAGGCCATCGACGTCAACACCGGCAAGAAGGTGTGGAGCCACTGGAGCAAGCTGCCGTGGAACGGCGGCGTCGCGACGACCGCCAGCGGCCTCGCGTTCAGCGGCTCGCTCGACGGCCACCTGTATGCGTTCGACGTGTCGACCGGCAAGGTGCTGTGGGAAAGCCCGCAGCTCGCGAGCGGTATCATCGCGCAGCCGTCGGTGTTCGAAGTCGACGGCAAGGAATACGTCGCGGTGCTCGCCGGCTACGGCGGCGCGAACCCGATCTGGGGCGGCCCGATGGCCAAGGCCGCGGATGACGTACCGCGCGGCGGCACGCTGTACGTGTTCGCGCTGAACCGCGGCTGATCGGCGTCCGACCACCGCATGACGCCCGCGCCAACGGTGCGGGCGTCCTCCCCTTCGTTCCCATTACCCACCGAGCGTACGAACATGAACCTTCGACTTTCCCGCGTAGCCGTCGCCAGTGCGCTCGCGGCAGGCACGGCACTGATTCCCGCACTGTCCATGGCCGCGCCTGCGGTGCGCGTCTGCTCGCTGCCGGGCACCCCTACCGCCGGGCTCGACAAGGCCGTCGCCCGCGAGGCGTTCCGCACGGCCGGCATCGCCGCGACGTTCGCCGCGCACGACGCCGCAGGCAGCGACGACGACGGCGTGTCCGCCCACGAGCTCGCCAAGATCCTCGAGCACGATTGCGACGTGCTCGCCGGCTTCCCGCGCTCGGCGATCGCCGACGCGTCGGACACCAAACTGCTGTTCTCGCAGGGCTACCTGCGCTCCGGCTACGTGAGCGTCACGCGCCGCGACGCGGCCAAGCCGGCCAACGAACGCGAAATCGTCGCGGCGACGTATGCAAGCCCCGCGCAGCTGATCGCGGTGCAGCAGAAGAACGCCCGCTTCGATCTCGAGAACACGTCGGAGCAGACCGTCGACGCGGTCGCCCGCGGCCGCGCGAACCGCGCGATCGTCTGGTATCCGGCGGTCGTCGCCTACCAGGCAGCGCATCCGAAACAGGCGTTCAGCATCGGCGCGACCTCTTCTCCTTATGCGGAATGGCAGCTCACGTTCGCGTTCGCGCAACGTTCGGCCGAGCTGCAGCAGCGGATCGACGCCGCCCTCACGCAGATGAAGCAATCGGGCCGCCTCGCTGCGCTGACGCGCAAATGGGCGCTGCCCGGCAACGCGCTCGAAGCGCGCGCCACGCACGATTCGCGCGCGACGCCGCGCTTCCTCGACGGCGCGCTGGCCACGGGCGCATCGCGCGCCGGCGTGATCCGCGCCGGCGGGCGTGCGGCCGGCGGCGGCTTCATCCGCGTTTCGGACAGCACCGGCGAAGCCGCGCCGTCGTTCGACGCGGCCCAGGTCGAGCATGGCAAGGCGCTGTACGGCAGTGCGTGCGCGAAGTGTCACGGCGTCGATCTCGAGGGCAATACGGCGCCCGCGCTGAGCGGCCCGTCGTTCGCACCGCTCGCGCATTCGCATCTGACGATCGGCGGCGTGTTCGGCTACATGGCGACCAACATGCCGGCCGACCAGCCGGGCAAGATGAAGGACGACGAGTACGCCGACCTGATGGCGTTCCTGCTCGCGTCCAACGGCTATGCCGCGTCCAAGACCAAGCTGAGCGCCGACACCGCGCGCGCGTCCAACGCGCCGCTCGTCGCCGGCCCGGGCGGACACAAGCAAGCCAGCCAGTAAGCGCGGCGCGCGGCCGCCACGGCACATGCCGGGCCGCGCGTCGGCAAGATTTCTTCTTCAACAGGAAACGACCGTGATGCACAACCCGAATCGCAGAACCTTCATCGTCCAGACCATCGGACTGTGCGCGGCGCTCGCCGCAACCCGCTCCGCGCTCGCCGCGCTGCCGCTCGTCGACGAGAACGACGCGACCGCGAAGACGCTCGGCTACCGCGCGCGCGCGTCGAGCGTCGACGCCGCGAAGTTCCCGAAATACCAGAGCGGCCAGCGCTGCGCCAACTGCCGCTTCTACAAGAGCGAAAGCGCCGACGCCGGCACCTGCCCGATGTTCGCCGGCAAGTCGGTCGCGGCTGACGGCTGGTGCAACGTGTATGCCAAGGGCGCGTGACGCGTTGCCGGCGCGCCCGGCGCCACGGCGCGCGCCGGTGCCGGTGCGCGCCGCCGGCCACGACGGCGACGCGGCGCCTCACGCGGCGCACCTGCACGCACTGATTTCGACGGGGCTCACACGCGGCTTCGTCACGTACGGCGACATCATCGACGCGTTGCCGGACGACGACGCCCATCAGGGCGGCGTCGACGCGACGGCCGCGATGCTGCGCGAGCTGGGCATCGCGGTGTCGGACGGCGCGCACGCCGCGGGCTGGACGCTCGACCGTTACTTCCAGCCCACGCCGAGCGCGCGTGCGTGGGCCGAAGGGGCCGGCGCGCTCGCCGCGGCCGAGCTCAGCGCACCGCGCACGACCGACCCCGTACGCCTCTACCTGCGCGAAATGGGCATGACGCCGCTGCTCACGCGCGACGAGGAGATCATGCACGCGCGACGGATCGAGCGCGGCCGCGCGGCGTCGGTCGCGGTGCTGTGCGGCGATCCGCAGGCACTCGACGCACTGGTCGCGATGCGCATCGAGATCGCCGAAGGCCGGACCGCCGCGTCCGCCTACGTGCTGTCCATCGCGGACAGCGCGGACCTGGCGCCCGCCGACGGCGCCGCCGCCAGCCCGCATGCGGGCGATACGCCGGCCGACGCGGGCGCGAGCACGCGCGACGACGACGCTCCGGCCGACGATGGGCTCTGCCGTCATGCCGTGCTCGCGCGACTGGCGCCGATCGACGCGCTCGCGGCCGCGATGCGCGCCGCACTGGAAACCGACGGCGCGCACGGTCTCGCCTACCGCGCCTGCGTGCGCGAATCGTGCGCCCTGCTCGGCACGCTGCGCATGTCGATGCGCGCACTCGAGCGCATGAGCGAGCCGCTGCGCACGCACGCGCGCCGGCAGCGCACGCTGCACGGCCGGCTCGCGCGCACGCTCGCCGACGCCGGCGTGCCGCACGGCGCGGCGGCCGCGTGCGTGCAGCGCGACGGCGATCACGCCGGCTGGCTCGCGGCGTGCATCGCCGCGCATCCCGAATGCGAGCTTGCGCTGACGCGCCGCGCGGCCGAGCTGGTCGACGCGCGCGACGCGATCGCGCGGGCCGCGCGCACATCGCCGCTGCCGCCCGACACGATCGCGTTGCTCGATGCGCGGCTCGACACGATCGAGCGCGCGATGCAACCGGCGCGGATGGGCCTCTTCGACGCGAACCTGCGGCTCGTCGTATCGATCGCGAAGCGCTACCCGGACCGCGGGCTGCCGTTCGCGGACCTGATCCAGGAAGGCAACATCGGGCTGTTGAAAGCGATCGACCGCTACGATCACCGGCGCGGCTTCCGCTTCTCGACCTACGCGACCTGGTGGATCAGGCAGGCGATCACGCACGCGCTCGCCGATCTCGGCCGCACGATCCGCGTGCCGACGCACACCGTCGACGCGATCAACAAACTGACGCGGATCGCGCGCGAACACCGGCAGCGTTCCGGCGCTGCCGCGACGCCGCACGAACTGGCCGCGCAAATGGGCGAACCGCTCGACAAGGTGCGCGACCTGATGTCGATCGTGAAGGAGCCGATGTCGGCCGACGCGCCCGTCTCGCCGGAAGGCGAGATGACCTTCGTCGACGTCGCGCCCGACGTATCGACGCCGTCGCCCGAAGACGCCGCCGGCGCCGCGCAGCTGCGCGACACGATCGCGGCGATGATCGGCCGCCTGCCGGCGCGCGAGGCGACCGTCCTGCGGCTGCGCTACGGGCTGCACGCGGACGAAGGCTGCTCGCTGCGCGACATCGGCCGACAGCTGAACCTGTCCGCCGAACGCGTGCGGCAGATCGAGGCGTCGGCGCTCGCGCGGCTGCGCGCGTCCGACGGGCTCGACGTGCTGCGCGCGTTCATCGCATAGCCCGCGCGCGGACGGCGGCGCATGCGCCGCCGTCCGCCGCCATGTTGACACCTGCAACACCCGCTGCTGCATTTCGGCGCAACGATCGCGCCGCTCACGATGCCGCGCGGCCATGCGCAGATCGTTTGCATCCCCTATCGATTCCGGAACGCCGCGCGCGACGGGCATGCGTGCCGATTCGACCGGATCGCGGCGGCGATTGGCATGCTAGTTGCGTTTTGCTATTCGAGCCACACCCAGACAAATTATGGAGAACACCTTGACCGCCCTCGTATCGATCCTTCAGGAAAGCCGAATCTTCGAACCGACGGCCGACACGCGCGCACGCGCGACCATTTCCGGCATGCCGGCCTACCGTGCGCTCGTCGCCGAGGCCGAGCAGGACTACGAGGGCTTCTGGGCGCGTCTCGCGCGCGAGAACCTGAGCTGGCACAAGCCGTTCACCAAGGTGCTCG